>VBKG01000457.1 GCA_005879585.1 Deltaproteobacteria bacterium
TCGCGCGACCGCACGCCCGGCCTCCTCGCGGCACGGCAAGGGATCCGCGTCTTGCGACACGAGCGCCCCCGCGGCTACGGGGCCGCGCTGAAGACGGGCATTCGCGCCGCGCGTCATCCGTGGATCGTGGTGATCGACGCGGATGGCACGTATCCGGCGTCCGCTGTCCCTCGGCTCCTCGACGGTTGCGCGAGCTTCGACGTGATCGTCGGTGCGCGGGCCGGGCGGAACGCGCACGACTCGTGGCCGCGCGCGCTCGTGAAGGAGCTGTTTCGCGTGTTCGCGCAGTCCATCACCGGCGCGTCGATACCCGATCTCAACAGCGGTCTGCGCGCGTTCCGTCGCGAGGTCGCGGAGCGATACTTCGATCTCCTTCCCGACGGCTTCAGCTTCACCACGACCACCACGGTTGCGGCGATCGCCGACGGTCTCGCTGTGCGCTTCACACCGATCGACTACCTGCCTCGCGTCGGACGCAGCAAGGTGCGGCCGATCCCCGACACGCTCCGCATCGGCCGCCAGGTGCTGCGTCTCGGAATCCGCTTCGCGCCGCTCCGCACGGCCGCGTGGGTTGCCGGGACCTGTGCGCTCATGTTCGCGCTGTCATCGGCGTGGCACGCGGCGACGTCGGGGCCGACGTCCGTCGATGTCGGCTACCTCGTGGCCGGCGGCACGGCACTCGCGCTCGGCGCGTACGGTGAGGGTCGCGTTCGGCGGCGCCCGCTGCAGACCGAGCGGGGGACCTGATCGTCCTGGTCCTCGACGGCGGGATGGCGCGCGAGCTCTCGCGCGCCATCCCGATGACCCGGCTACGCGCGCGCCGGCCGATCGGGCATGGCGGCTGATCGCGCGCACGCGGTACGCGCAGTCGCCATGTCGATTGGCGCGACGCTCCTCGTGCTCGAGCTCGGAGCGCGCGCTGTCACCGGATCGTTCGCGTCGTTCGCCCCCGCGGCAGAGGTCGGCGGCCACTCGATCGTCGATCGCGATGTCGGTTACCTGCTGCGTGACGATGTCGCCGTCCGCGTGCGCGAGGGGTACGAAGTACACACGCGCGCTCACGGCATCCGGAGCAACGGCGACCAGCGGCCATCCCGCGACCGGCCGATCACGCTGGTCGTCGGTGACTCGTTCGCGTTCGGCGACGAGGTGCTCGACTCGGAGTCGTGGCCCGCGGTGCTCGAGCGAGCGATCGACGCGCCGGTCGTAAACGCCGCGATGGCGGGGTTCGGGCTCGATCAATCGGTGCTGCGTGCCGAACGGCTGGCGCCCATCGTGGCTCCCGATCGGATCATCGTCAGCTTCGTGCCCCACGACGTGCGGCGGTGCGCGATGTCGATCTGGTCGCATCACGCCAAGCCGTGGTTCGACGTCGACTCGGGACGGCTGCGCGCCCACCCGATGCTCGCGCGGGCGACGTGGAGAGAATCGATCGCGCCGACGCTATCGCGCAGTGTGCTGATTGAGTCGCTGTTCCACGACGCGCTTCGCAGCGACGGCCCGCACACGTTCGAGCACCACCGAGGGGACGAGGTCGCATGCCTGCTCCTCGATCGACTCGCGGCGCTCGGGCGCGAGCGTGGCGCGACGGTCATTCTTCTCGCGCAGCCGCAGACGCCGCTGCCGGCCGATCCGCGGTACCCGACGGATCCGGGCGACCCACGTCCTGACGCGGAGCTCGCATCGATCGTGATCGCATGCGCCGACCAGCGCGGCCTGCCCGTCGTGGACGCCATCTCCGCGGTCGCCGCGCTCCCCGCCGCCCGGCGCGACGCCCTGTTCCGGGGCCACGGCCACAACTCGCCGGAGGGAAACCGGGTGATCGCCGGGATCATACGCGACGCGCTGGAGCGCATGCGCTGATCATGGCGTCGACGTGAGCGACGGCGGCAGGTCACCGTC
>VBKG01000337.1 GCA_005879585.1 Deltaproteobacteria bacterium
GACGTAGCCCGCGTCGACCGCGGCGCTGAACAGGTAGAACTTCCCCGTGAACCCCGCGGTGGGCGGGATGCCGGCGAGCGAGAGCATGAAGACGGCCATCGTGAGCCCGAGGACGGGATGGCGGAAGCCGACGCCGGCGAAGTCCTGCAGCATCTCGTTCGGCTCGCCGCGGCGGCCGAGCGCGATCAGCACCGCGAAGGCGCCGAGGTTCATGACCGCGTAGACGACCAGGTAGTAGAGGAGTGCGGCGCCCCCTGCCTTGCTCGCCGTGACCAACCCGACGAGCGCGTAGCCCGCGTGCGCGATGCTCGAGTAGGCGAGCATGCGTTTCACGCTGCGCTGGGTCACGGCGCTGACGTTTCCGACCGTCATGGTGAGCGCCGCCAGCACCCAGAGGACCCCGGTCCAGCCTGCGGCGACGGGCAGCAGCGCGTCGAGGAGCACCCGCGCGAACGCGGCGAACGCCGCGGCCTTGACGCCGACCGCCATGAACGCGGTGACGGCCGTTGGCGCGCCCTCGTACACGTCGGGGGTCCAGACGTGAAACGGGATCAGCGCCACCTTGAAGCCGAAGCCGACGAGGAGGAGGGCCAGGCCGAGCACCATGAAGGGCGTGAGCCCGTCGCGGGCGGCCACGCGCGCCACGACGTCGAGCCGGGTGCTGCCCGTCGCGCCGTAGAAGAAGGCGATGCCGTAGAGGAGGAAGCCGGTCGCGAAGGCGCCGAGCAGGAAGTACTTGAGCGAGGCCTCGTTCGAGCGGACCTCGCGGCGCAGCATGCCGACCAGCACGTACACCGCGACCGACATGATCTCGAGCGCCAGGAAGATCACGATCAGGTCGTTGGCGGCGGCCATGAAGACCATTCCGGAGGTCGACAGCAGCATGAGCGCGAAATATTCGCCCGCCGGCAGTGCGTGGAGACGCAGGAAGTCGACGGAGAGGAGCACGGTGAGCGCCGTCGCGCCGACGAGGAGCAGGGTGAAGAAGAGCGCGTAGCGATCGCCGCGGAGCGTCTCTCCGAAGCCGCCGCCCGCGCCCTGCGCCCAGAGCCAGAGGGCGGCGCCCGCGGCCGTTGCCAGGCCGACGAGGGCGAGGCCGGCGAGCGCATCGCGCTCGACGCCGGCCACCAGCACGTCGGCCACCATGATGATCATCGCGGTGACGGCTATCAGGAGGCCGGGGAGCGCCACCTCCCAGTGCGCGACGAAGGGGCCGACGTCGATCATCGCGCTGCCAGCCGCGGCGCGCGCTCGGCCTCGACGTGCGCCAGGATGCGATCGATCGACGGCTGCATGCGGGAGAGGAACGGCGCCGGATAGAGGCCCATCGCGAAGCAGAGCGCGATGATCGGGACCAGCACGGCGAGCTCGCGCCCGCTGAGGTCCTCGAGCGCCGCGTTCTCGGGTCGCGCGAGCGGACCGAAGATGACACGCTCGTACATCCAGAGGAGATAGAGCGCGCCGAGGACGACGCCGCTGGTCGCCACCGTGGTGGCCCACGGCCAGGGGCCGAACGCGCCGAGCAGGATCAGGAACTCGCCGACGAAGCCGTTGAGACCGGGAAGGCCGACCGAGGCAAGCATGACGACGAGGAAGCACGCGGCGTACACCGGCACCGCCGTCCAGAGCCCGCCGAAGTCGGCGATCATCCGCGTGTGCCTTCGCTCGTAGATCATGCCCACCAGCAGGAAGAGCGCGCCGGTCGAGAGGCCGTGGTTCAGCATCTGATACAGGCCACCGGACACCGCCGTCGGCGTGAGCGCGAAGAGCCCGAGCATCACGAACCCGAGATGCGAGACCGAGGAATAGGCGACGAGCTTCTTCAGGTCCGGCTGCACGGTCGCCACGAGCGCGCCGTACACGATGCCGGTGACGGCGAGCGCGACGACGACCGGCGACGCGGTCGCCACGGCCCCCGGAAACAGCGGGATCGCGAAGCGAAGGAATCCGTACGTCCCCATCTTCAGCAGCACCCCCGCCAGGATCACGGAGCCGCCGGTCGGTGCCTCCACGTGCGCGTCGGGCAGCCAGGTGTGGAGCGGGAAGAGCGGCACCTTGACGGCGAAGGCCAGCGCGAACGCCGCGAAGAGATAGAGCTGCTCGCGCGCGCCGAGGTGAAGGGCGAGAAAGCGCTCGTAGGCGAACCCGAAGTTCCCGGTCTGCGTCTTCACCTGCCACGCGAGGTAGAGGATGGCGACCAGCATGAGCAGGCTGCCGGTCATCGTGTACAGCACGAACTTGATGGCCGCATAGATGCGCCGCGGGCCACCCCAGACGCCGATCAGGAACGCCATCGGGATGAGCATGACCTCCCAGAAGACGTAGAAGAGGAAGAGGTCGAGCGCGAGGAACGTGCCGAGCATGCCCGTCTCGAGGACGAGAAGGAGCGCGAAGAACTCCTTCACCCGGCGGTGGATGTCGCCCCACGACGCGAGCACGACGAGCGGCGTGAGAAAGGCGGTCAACAGGACGAGGAAGAGGCTCACGCCGTCCACTCCCAGCCGGTACTCGATCCCCCATGCCGGGATCCACGCCGCGCGCTCGATCAGCTGGAAGTCCGCCTCGCCGGCCCGGAAGCGCGCGAAGAGCCACAGCGAGAGCGCGAAGGGCACGAGCGCGAAGACGAGCGCGGCGCGGCGCACGGCGGCGAGCGGCTCGCGCGGCAGGAGGGCGAGCAGCACGGCACCCAGGAGCGGCGCGAAGACGAGCAGCGTGAGGAGCGGCACGGTCAGCGTCCCACGTAGTAGCCGAGGAGGGCGAGCGCACCGAGGAGGAAGAAGAGCGCGTAGTGCTGGACGTTGCCCGTCTGGAGCCGGCGCCAGACCCCGCTCGTCGCCGCGACGAGCATCCCCGTGCCGTTCACGGTCCCGTCGATCAGCTTCGGGTCGATGCCGCGCGCCGCGACGTCGGCGGCCGCGAAGAGCGGCCGGATCACCACGGCGTCGTACAGTTCGTCGACACGGAACTTGTCGCGCACCAGCTGGTAGAAGCCGCCGAGGCGGGCCGCGACCTGAGCCGGCACGGCCGGGTGGACGACGTGGAGCTGGTAGGCGAGCCACAGCCCTCCGACGGCAAGCCCGGTCGCGAGCGCCATCAGCGCGAGCGGCGCGCCGGCTTCGCCCCGGTGCCCGAGCAGCGCCGGCACCGGGAGAAATCCTCCCGCCACCGCGCCCACGGCCAGGATCGCGAGCGGCAGCGTCATCACCGGCGGCGACTCGTGCACGTGGTGCTCCGCCTCGTGCGACAGCCGCGATCGACCGAGGAAGGTGAGGCAGAGGAGCCGTCCGGTGTAGTACGCGGTGAGCGCCGCCGCGACGAGACCGACGACGCCGAGGACAGGCATCTCGCGGAACGCGCTCGACACGATCTCGTCCTTGCTGAAGAACCCCGCAAGCGGCGGCACGCCCGCGATCGCGAGCCCGGCGGCGGCCATTGTCCAGAAGGTGACCGGCATGCGCTCGCGGAGCCCACCCATCCGCTGCATGTCCTGCTCGCCGCCGAGCCCGTGGATCACGCTGCCGGCACCGAGGAAGAGAAGGGCCTTGAAGAAGGCGTGGGTGACCAGGTGGAAGACCGCGGCGCCCGTCGCGCCGACGCCGAGACCGAGGAACATGTAGCCGAGCTGGCTGACGGTCGAGTACGCGAGCACCCGCTTGATGTCGGTCTGGGCAGTCGCGATGACGGCGGCGAAGAGCGCCGTCGCCGCCCCGACGACCGCCACGACGGTGAGCGCCGCAGGGGCCAGCGCGTAGAGCGCGTGGAGCCGCGCGATCATGTAGACGCCCGCCGTCACCATGGTGGCCGCATGGATCAGCGCGGAAACGGGCGTCGGCCCGGCCATCGCGTCGGGGAGCCACACGTAGAGCGGGAGCTGCGCCGACTTGCCGGTGGCGCCCATGAACAGGAGGAGCCCGACGACGACCGGCACCGGCCAGCCGCCGATCGTCGCGGTGCGGAGGACGTCGAGGTGCCGCTCGATCTCCGCGACGTCGAGCGTCCAGAATCCGTGGCGGCCGAGCGTCCAGACCAGCACGAAGAGGCCGAGCAGGAAGCCGGCGTCGCCGATCCGGTTCACGAGAAACGCCTTCTTCCCCGCGGCCGCGTTCTCGGGCTTCTCGTACCAGAAGCCGATCAACAGGTACGAGCAGAGCCCCACGCCCTCCCAGCCGACGAAGAGGAGCACCAGGTTGTCGGCGAGGACGAGGATGAGCATCGCGGTGGTGAAGAGGTTCAGGTAGGCGAAGTAGCGCGCGAACCCGCGGTCGCCCGACATGTAGCCGACCGAATACACGTGGATCAGGAAGCCGACGCCGGTCACGACGAGCGCCATGACCGCCGAGAGCGCATCGAGGCGGAGCACGGCATCGGCACGGAACGGTCCGGCGGCGATCCACGTGTAGACGTGGTCGCGGAGGATCCCGCCCTCGGGCAGCGCGCGTAGCCGGAACGCGGCCACGACGGCGACCGCGAACGCCGCCCCGACGAGCCCGGGGCCGACCACCTTCACGGCCGCAATGGCGCGTCGCCCGAGAAAGACGTGGAAGAAGACGCCCGCCGCGGGGAGGAGGACGATCCACCGGAGCGTCACCAGCTCGTCGGCGTTCGTCGTCTCACGGTTCCGGAAGAGCGCGAGGATGATGGCGAGGCCGACCGCCGCCTCCGCGGCGGCGACCGTCATCACGAAGAAGACGATCACCTGGCCGTCCATCGAGCCGAGGCTCCGGGCGAACGCCACGAACGTCAGGTTGACGGCATTCAGCATGAGCTCGATCGCCATGAAGATGACGATGATGTTCCGGCGCACGAGCACGCCGACGGTGCCGATCGCGAACACGACGGCGCTGAGGCCGAGGTACCAGGTGAGCGGCGCCCCCGGCGGCATGTCACCCCTTCCGGCTGGCGAGGCCGACCGCGCCCACGATGGCGACGAGCAGCAGCACGGACGTGAGCTCGAAGGGGAGCACGTACGCCGTGAACAGCCGGCGGGCAAGCGCGGCCGTGTCGCCGAAGCCCTCGGGGAGAGCCGGGGCGCCCGCTGGGGGCACCCGACGAAGCGCCGCCGCGACCAGCGCCGCGATCCCGATCCCGCCGCCGACCGCGACCGCGACCACCGGCACGCCTGCGGTGGGACGCGATTCGGGCTGCGTCAGGTTGAGCAGCATGATGACGAAGAGGAAGAGCACGACGATGGCGCCGGCGTAGACGATCACCTGGAGGACCGCGACGAGCTGGGCGTCGAGCGCCACGAAGAAGACCGAGAGCAGGAAGAGCGTCACGACGAGCGCGCACGCGCTGTAGACCGGGCTCGGGTGAGCGACGACCGTGAGCGCCGCCGCGACGACGAGGACCGCGAGCAGCAGGAACACGGGCGCGGTCACGCGCCCCGCCCCGCGAGGAGCACGAGCAGCGCCGAGACCATCACGTTGGCGAGCGACACCGGGAGCAGACCCTTCCAGCCGAGCCGCATGAGCTGGTCGTACCGGAAGCGCGGCAGCGTCCAGCGGATGACGATCTGCAGCCAGGTGAAGGCGATCACCTTGAGCGCGAACGCGGTCACCTGCAGGAGCGCCACGACGAGCGACGGCAGCGCCACCGCCGTCCCCCAGGGGAAGTGGAATCCGTCGCGCGCAAGATAGGGCACCTGCCAGCCGCCGAAGAAGAGCGTCGTCACGAGTGCCGCGACGAGCACCACCTCGACGAAGTCGCTCATCATGAACATCAGGTGCTTCGCCCCGGAGTATTCCGTGAAGTAGCCGCTCACGAGCTCCGACTCGCTCTCCGGGAGGTCGAACGGGATGCGCTTGCTCTCGGCGATGCCGGCGACCAGGAAGACGACGAAGGCGAGCGGCTGGTAGAGGATGCCCCACGCGGGCAGCCACCCCCAGAGGAGTCGGCCCTGCGCGCGGGCGATCTCCTGGAGGTCGAGCGTGTTGTAGGTGAGGACCACGCCGATCAGCGCGAGCCCCATCGCCACCTCGTACGAGATCATCTGCGCCGAGCCGCGGATGCCCCCGAGCAGCGACCAGCGGTTGTTCGATGCCCAGCCGGCGAGCACGACGCCGTAGACCCCGAGCGAGGCCATCGCGAGCACGAAGAGCAGCCCGACGTTCAGCTCGGCGCCCTGCAGGTTGATCAGCCGCCCGCCCAGCGCGAGCACGTCGCCAAAGGGCACGACGGCGAAGGTGGCAAGCGCAGGCACGAGGCTCGCGCATGGCGCGATGAAATGCAGCAGCCGGTCCGACTGTGCCGGCGTGATGTCCTCCTTCAGCAGGAACTTGATCGGATCGGCGATGAGCGTGTTCACGAGGCCGAGGCCGGCAAAGCCGAAGATCGCGGCGCGATTCGCCCCGATGCGGTCCTGGATGAGCGCGCTCACCTTGCGCTCGAAGAAGACGCCGAGCCCCATTATCTGGAGCGCGAGGAAGAGGGCGAAGAGGACCTTCGCCGTCGCGATGGCGACGTCGGCGGGCACGTCAGGTGCTGGCCAGGCGATCGATCAAGGCGAGCGTCCGCTCGACGGTCAAGCTCTCGTGGTACTCGGTGTTGTTCACCTGGAGCACGGGGGCCGTGTCGCACGACGCGAGGCACTCGACCTCCTCGAGCGAGAAGCGGCCGTCCGCCGTCTTCTCCCCGGAGCGGATCCCGAGCCGCTCCTCCACCGCGGCCCGGATGCCTTCGGCGCCGCGGAGCGCGCACGGCAGGGTCCGGCACACCTGGAGGTGCCAGCGACCCGGCGGCTGCTTCCAGTACATCGTGTAGAACGACGCGGTCGCGGTCACCCAGGCGAGCGGCAGCTCCATCAGCTGCGCGACGTACTCGAGGACCGGCGGCGAGAGCCACCCGAACTCGCGCTGCGCGAGCCAGAGCGTCGGCAGCAGCGCCGCGCGGCGCTCCGGGTAGCGGCCGAGGATCGCCCGGTACTCGGCGAGGGCCGCCCCGGAGAATTGGGGGGCCTCAGTGGTCACATTCCCCCCCGATCATGTTGATCTGCCCGAAGGTGGTGATGATGTCCGCGATCATGTGCCCCCGAAGCATGTCGCCGAGCGCGGCCATGCCGTAGAAGCAGGGCGGCCGCACGCGGACGCGATACGGCCGGCCGCTGCCGTCGCTCACGAGGTAGAAGCCGAGCTCGCCATTCCCGCCCTCGGTGGCGACGTACACTTCGCCCGCCGGCACCTTCTGGCCCTCCATCACCAGCTTGAAGTGGTTCATGAGCCCCTCGATCGTCGTGTAGACCTGCTCCTTCGGGGGCAGCACGAAGCGGGGATCGTCGGCGAGGATCGGGCCGGGCGGCAGCTGTGCGAGCGCCTGGTCGATGATGCGCATGCTCTGTTCCATCTCGGCAAAGCGCACCATGAAGCGGTCGTAGTTGTCGCCGGTGGTGCCGGTCGGAATCTCGAAGTCCATCCGGTCGTAGACGAGATAGGGCTCCGCCTTGCGGACGTCGTACGGGACGCCCGTCGCGCGGAGGAGCGGACCGGTGAGACCCCACGAGACGGCGTCCGCCGACGGGAGCTTGCCGATGCCGACCATGCGGTCGACGAAGATGCGGTTCCGGGAGAGCAGCCGGTCGCAGTCGCCGAGGATGTCGCGGACGTGCTTCAGCGCGACGCGAGTCCGCTCCGTCATGTCGGCCGGCAGGTCCGTCATGACGCCGCCGAGCCGGCAGTACGTCACCGTGAGGCGCGCGCCGCAGATCGCCTCGACGAGGTCGTAGAGGAACTCGCGCGCCTCGAGCATGTAGAAACCAGCCGAGATCGCGCCGAGCTCGTTGGCCGCCATGCCGAGGCACGTGAGGTGATCGGTGATGCGCGAGATCTCGCCGCCGATCACCCGGATGTATTGGGCGCGCTCGGGCGCCGTGAGGCCCGCGAGCTTCTCGACTGCGAGCGCGAAGCCCACGTTGTTGAGCAGCGGCGAGGCGTAGTTCAGCCGATCGGCGTAGGGGAAGACGTGGTTCCACGTCCCCTGCTCGCACATCTTCTCGAAGCCGCGGTGCAGGTAGCCGATCTCGACGTCGACGTCGATGATCGTCTCGCCGTCGAGGCGGAGGTTGAACTTCACCGTGCCGTGCGACGCGGGGTGTGACGGCCCCATCTGGAGCGCCATCACCTCCGACGTCGGTTCCGCCTCGACGAAGCGCTGCGGCGTCATGGACGCGGAAACCACGGGCGCTCGAGCGGATCGCGCTCGGCCACGAGCGGCTGCCGGCGGAGCAGCGGATAGTCCTTGCGCAGCGGGTAGCCCTCGAACTCCGGGTACATGAGGATGCGCCGGAGGTCGGGGTGACCGGTGAACCGTATGCCGAACATGTCCCAGGTCTCGCGCTCGGCCCAGATCGCCGACTTCCACAGCGACGAGACGGACGACACCACGGGATCCTCCTCCGGCACCGCAACCTTGACGCGCAGCCGGTGATTCCGCGCGATCGAGTAGAGCTGGTACACGACTTCGAACCGCGGGACGCGGCCGAGGTAATCCACGGCGGTCAGGTCCGAGAGCATCTCGAGCCGTACGTCGGGGTGGTCGCGGAGCGCGGCGAGCGCGTCACGCATCAGCGTCCGCTCGAGGTCCGCGACGGCCTGCCCGCGCACGACGTCGCTCGACCGGAGCGCGCCGGCGGGCAGGATCGAGGGCAGCCGCTCAAGAAGCTCCGCTTGCGTCATGCACCGATCGGCGGCGGGCGCCGTCAGTCCCACTCGAGCGCGCCCTTGCGCCACACGTACACGAGTCCGACCGTGAGTACGAGGACGAAGACGCTCATCTCGACGAGCCCGAAGACGCCGAGCGGACGGAACAGAACTGCCCACGGGTACATGAACACCACCTCGACGTCGAAGACGATGAACAGAATCGCAGTGAGATAGAATTTCACCGAGAAACGCCCCCACGCGGGGCCGCTCGGCGGATTGCCGCACTCGAAGGCCGCCTCCTTCACGGGCGAGGGACGGCGCGGGCCGAGGAACATGCCGGCCGCGACGAACACCGCCGCCACCAGCCCCCCGAGCCCGAATGCGATCAGCACGGGAACGTACTGGAACTTCATCGCCGCGCTCCGGTCAGACGGCCACCTAATGGCAATCGACCAGGGCTGTCAAGGCAACGTCGCGTCTTTTGACTCCGCCGCGACGCTCTGGTACGCGCCCCTTCGGGCGATGTCGGAGCCGATGCCGCTCGAGGCGCTGGCGGTGGCCGTGCGGACGGCGTTCGGCGCGCGCGCCCGCGTCGTCGCCGCGGAGCCGCTCGCCGGCGATGCCTCCACGCGACGCTACGTCCGGCTGCGGCTGGCGGACGACGCGTCGCCGCCGACCGTCGTCGCGATGCTGTTCGGCAGCGATCGGCTGCCGCTCGGGTCGGAAGAGATCGGCGGCGAGGTGGGCGGCGACGAGCTGCCGTTCGTGAACGTCGGACGCTATCTCGCAGAGCACGCCCTCCCCGTCCCGCGCGTCCACCATCGGACGGACACGTTTCTCCTCCTCGAGGACATCGGCGACACGACGCTCTTTGCCGCGGCCCGCGCGGACACGGCTCGCGTGAGCGCCCTCTTCGGCGCCGCGGTCGACCTCGTCGTCGCTCTGCAGGTCGCCGGCGCGCGGCAGCCGGCTCCCGGCTGCTACGCGTTCCGGCAGCGCTTCGACGGCCGGCTGGCGCGCTGGGAGCTCGAGCACTTCGTCGAGCACGGGATCGAGACGCGGCATGGCCAGCGGCTGCCGGCCGCCGAGCGGGCGGCGCTCCTGACGGCGCTGGCGCCGCTCGCCGAGCCCTTCGAGCGCGCAACGCCCGTGCTCGCGCACCGCGATTTCCACGCCTGGAACCTGCACGTGCACGACGGCCGCCTCCGCCTCATCGACTTCCAGGACGCGCTGCTCGCACCCGATGCCTACGACGTTGCTTCCCTCCTCACGGACCGCACGACCGCCGAGCTCGTGCCGCCAGCACTCGAGACGTCGCTCCTCGAGCGATTCGTCCGCGGGCGGGCCGCCGCCGGTGTCCCCGTCGAGCCGGGGTTTAGCGAGCGCTACCGTCGCTGCGCGCTCCAGCGCGCGCTCAAGGTGATCGGCCGCTTCTACTTCCTCGAGCGCGTCAAGGGAAAGCCGGGCTACCTCGCGTACCTGCCCGCCGTGTACGGTGTCGCGCGCCGACTGCTCCGCGCCGAGCCCGCGCTCGCTTCGGTGCTGCCGGAGCTCGTCAGGTGGGTACCAGAGCTCGGCGAGGAGCCGCGCGCATGATCCGGCGCGCCATGGTGCTCGCCGCCGGCCGCGGCACGCGCCTCGCGCCGCTCACCGACACGACGCCGAAGCCGCTCCTACCGGTCGCGGGGCGGCCGCTCATCGAGCACATCCTCGAGTTCCTGCGCGCCGGCGGCATCCGCGAGGTCGTCATCAACCTCCATCACCTCGGGCAGCGGATCGAGGAACGCATCGGCGACGGCCGCCGCCTCGGGCTCCAGGTGAAGTACTCGTGGGAGGATCCGATCCTCGACACCGGCGGCGGCATCAAGCGCGCCGAGCCGTTGCTCGCCGGCGAGCCGTTCGTGGTGGTGAACGGCGACAGCCTCCTCGAGCTCCGCCTGGAGGACGTCGTCGCGTTCCATCGCGAGCGCGGCGCCGTCGCGACGATGGTCGTGCGGCCCGACCCGGAGGCCGCGCGCTACGGCCTCATCGAGCTCGACGCCGACGACCGCGTCCGCCGCGTGGTCGGCCTGCCCGCGGGCGTCGAGGGCGACTTCCGCGGCTTCATGTTCCCGGGGCTCCACGTGTTCGAGCCGGAGATTTTTCGCTGGATGGAGCCCGACGCTGCGTACAGCGTGATCCGGGTCACCTACGTCAAGCTCCTGACCTCCGGCGGGCCCGTCTACGGATTCGTGACACGGGCACGGTGGGTCAACATTGACACCCCCGCGGCGCTCGAGGCGGCCGATCTGACTCTGCGCTCGGCTCCGTTCCGGTTCTGAACCGCTGAAGCGCGGCGCATCGCGCAACCGGGCCAGATGTGGGACGGCTGCACGAAAACCCCATAGCAACGACGGCCCTGTGCGGGTCTGCCCGTCGGGACCCGGGCGGTTTTCTTGACTTGCAAGCCCCGGCCTAGTAGGCGAATGCTGCAGCGCGCCATGGTATTACAGGGTGCAGGAAGTCCTGGGGGCCCACGGGGATGGTGGCTGGCATAACGCTTGCTGGCCCTGGGTGTAGACAGCCGGACCGCGAATGAGCGAGTTCCGGTTGCGTGAGGGGACATGGGGCTCACCATTGTTCACAAGAGTGACCTCTGGACGCGGAAGCGAGACCCGCGCGTGGCTCTCGTGCTGGCCGGCGGGGCCGTCACGGGCGGGGCCTACAAGCTCGGCGGGCTGAAGGCGCTCGACGACTTCCTCGTCAATCGCAAGACCAACGACTTCGACATCTACGTCGGCCTGTCGGCTGGCGCGTTCCTCGCCGCGCCGCTCGCCGGCGGCGTCAACCCGGTCGAGATGCTGCGCTCGATCGACGGGACGTCAGAGGACTTCAGTCAGCTCACGGCGCTCGAGTTCTACCGGCTGAACGTCTCCGAGTTCGCGCGCAAGCCCCTCGAGTTCGTGGTCGACCTCGCCACGTACGTTCCCGGTCTCCTCTACGGCTTCATCTCGCGGACACCCGACCTGGTTCGTCAGCTGCGGGAGCCGCTCGAGCAGTGTCGCCGCGAGCCGTCGCTCACGAACCTGATCGAGTGCGTGAAGCCGCTCATCGACACCATCGGCTCCGCGCGCGAGTTCCCCTTCCCGCTCTCGTACCTTCCCTCGGGTCTCTTCGACAACTCGTCGCTCGAGCGCTACCTCCGCCAGAACATCGAGCGGCGCGGACTCTCGAACGACTTCCGGGTGCTGCGCCGGCTGCGCGGCGTCGAGCTCTACATCGTCGCCATGAACCTCGATACGGCCGAGCGGGTCGTGTTCGGCCACGACGAGGACACCTCGCTCACCATTTCCGAAGCGGTCCAGGCGTCGACGGCGCTGCCGGGCTTCTACAAGCCGGCGCGCATCAAAGGCGTCGACTACGTCGACGGGGGCGTGCGCCGGACGGCGAACCTCGACACCGCCATCGAGCACGGCGCCGACCTCGTCATCTGTTACAACCCGTTTCGCCCGTTCTCGAACCGGGTGTCCCGCCGCTACATCCCCGAGCGCCACGAGTACGTGATCGACGGCAAGCCGCTGGCCGACCAGGGCATGCTCGTCGTCCTCAACCAGGTGCTGCGCACGCTCCTTCACTCGCGCCTCCAGCTCGGCATCCGCCAGTACCAGGACGACCCGAACTTCCAGGGCGACATCATCCTCATCGAGCCTGCCGAGACGGACCTCGCGTTCTTCAAGATGGCCGCCCTCGACTTCTGGGCGAGCCGCAGCGCCGGCGCGCACGGCTACCTCTCGGTCACGCAGTCGATCGAGACGCACTACGAGCTGATGCGCCAGATCCTCCAGACCTACGGCATCCAGATGACCCGCCGCGACGTGCGCGAAGGCCTCGAGCGGCTCACCCGCGCCGAGTCGAGCGACTCGCCCGACGACATCCTCATGCGGGACGTCCCGAAGCGCAGCCTGCACGTCGCCTGAGTACCTAGGCTGTTCGCCACGGGCGGGGGTGGGCCCCCCGGCTCACGCTCTCGCCGGAAACGCGGCGTCGCGCGCCCGACCCCGCGATACGTCCGGCTCGAGAGATCGCCTGGGGACCCACCCCCGCCCGCGGCTCGCGTCTTGGGTTCGCAGCGCTCGTGCCGGCGGCGTTTCGAGGACAGCCCGACTCGTTTCCAGTAGAGGATTATCGAGCGGGTGCCTGCATCCGTGTGGCCCGCGCGCGGCGGCGGGGCGGGGTGGGTCCCGCGGCGATCTCTCGAGCCGGACGTGTCGCGGGGTCGTGGTTGCGGCATGCGCGTCCGGCGAGAGCGTGAGCCGAGGGGCCCACCCCGTCCCGCCGCCGCGCGCGCGATTACACCGAGCGACCTACACCCTCTCGATGATCGTCGCGATGCCCATGCCGTAGCCGATGCACATGGTGCAGAGGCCGACCGTCTTGTCCTGGCGCTCGAGCTCGTCGAGGAGCGTGCCGATCAGCATGGCGCCGGTGGCGCCGAGCGGGTGGCCGAGGGCGATCGCGCCGCCGTTCACGTTCACCTTGTCGTGCGGGATGCCGGCTTCCTGCATGGTGATCATCGGCACGGGAGCGAATGCCTCGTTGATCTCGACGAGGTCGATGTCCCGCATCGTCATGCCGGTCCGGCGGAGGATCTTCTGCGTGGCGGGAATCGGCCCGGTCAGCATGATCACCGGCTCGGAGCCGACGATCACCGTGTCGACGATGCGGGCGCGGGGGGTGAGGCCGAGCTCGTCGATGCCGCGGGCCGAGGCGATGAGGACGCCGGCGGCGCCGTCGACGATCCCGCTCGAGTTGCCGGCGTGGATCTTGCCGTCGGGCTTGAACGAGGGCTTCAGCGCCATCAAACCCTCGAGCGTCGTCTGCGGCCGCGGATGCTCGTCGGCCTCGACGGTCTTCCGCGTTCCGTCGGGCTGGGGCGCGTCGACGACCGGGACGAGGCCCTTCACGAAGCGGCCCTCCTGGATCGCGTGCCACGCGCGCCGCTGACTCTCCAGGGCAAAGCCGTCGAGCTGCTCGCGGGAGTAGTTCCAGCGCTCGGCGATCATCTCGGCCGAGATGCCCTGCGGCACGAGGTTGTACCGCTCGGTGAGACTCGGCGGCAGCGGACCCATGTCGGAGCCCATCGGGCAGCGGCTCATGCTCTCGACGCCGCCGGCGTACACGAGATCGTACGCACCCGACGCCGCGCCCTGCGCCGCCAGGTTCACGGCCGTCTGGCCCGACCCGCAGAAGCGGTTCAGGCTCACGCCGGCGATCTCGATCGGCCAGCCGGCCGCCAGGACCGCGGCGCGCGCGACGCAGGCGCCCTGCTCGCCGGTCTCGGTGACGCAGCCGATGATCGCGTCGTCGATCCGCGTGGGATCGACGCCGGTGCGCGCGACGATGGCGTGCATCGGCACCGTGCAGAGGTCGATCGGATGCACGCCCGCAAGGCCGCCGCCACGGCGTCCGCGAGGGGTGCGACAGGCATCGATGATGAAGGCGTTCATCCTTCGATGGCTAACAGCCCCGTCCAGTCGTGTCAAAGATGACGTCGCGCGTCGTGCTGCGTTGCCGGTGCCATACCCCTATGTTACGGTCGCGCCGTGTCGCTGACGGAGTGGAACCGCGAGCTCGAGCACGCCACCGCCGAAGACATCGTCGCCTGGACCTGGCGGCGGTTCGCCCCCGACGTAATGCTCACCTGCTCGTTCCAGCACGACGGGGTGGTGCTCGCCCACATGCTGCACGCGATCGCGCCCGAGGCCCCGATCGTCTTCATCAACACCGGCTTCCACTTCCCCGAGACGCTCGCCTATCGCGACGAGATCGTGCGCCGCTTCGGTCTGCGGCTCGTCGAGCTCGAGCCGATCATGCCGCGGCCGGAGTTCGCCGAGCGCTACGGTCTCGACCTCTACGCCCGCAATCCCGACCTCTGCTGTCACATCAACAAGGTGGAGCCGCTCAAACGCTATCTCCCGAACATGCGTGCCTGGATCAACGGCCGGCGACGCGACCAGGCGTCGACGCGCACCGCGATCCCGATCGTCGAGGAGCACCAGGGCGGGCTCTACAAGGTGAATCCGCTCGCGTCGTGGACGTCGAAGGACACCTTCTACTACCTCGAGCGGCACGGCATTCCGACCCACCCGCTCTTCGAGCAGGGCTACACGAGCATCGGCTGCGCGCCGTGCACGCGGCCGCCGCTCGCGGGCGGCGACGAGCGGAGCGGCCGTTGGGCGGGACGGGAGAAGACCGAGTGCGGCCTGCACACCTTTCTCGAGCCGAAGGCCGAGTAACGGGCTACGGCTCGGCGTCCTCGTCGCGCTCGGCCGTCGCCTCCGCGTAGCGCTCGAGCAAGGGCTCGCCGAGCCGCTGGACGAGCCAGCGGTGGACGAGCCCGACACAGCGCTGCCACGCCGGCCCGGCGAGCAGCCAGTGGCCCGCGCCGTCGAGCGCCTCGTGCTGCGCGCCGATCGTGCGCGCGAGAGCCGCGGCGGCCGGTGCCGGGAGGAACGGGTCGCGGTCGCCGGCCACGACGAGCGTCGGCACGCCGGCAACGGGCGACGGCGCCAGCCGCGGTCGGACGACGTCCCGCACGACGCGGGCGCTGTCGGGAGCGAGGGCGGAGACCACGGCACTCCGGAGTGGCGGCGGCAGCTCCCCGCAGAGCGGCGCGGCGGCGGCGAGCGTCGGGGGCGGCACGGCGCGGCCGAGGAGGAGCGGCACGACGGTGGCCGGGCGCATGGCCAGCGCGCGCGCCGGCGCGCTGCCCGGGACGACGGGCGCGAGAAGCACGACGGCAGCCGCCGGGGCGCGGGCGGCGGCCGCGAGCGCGACGACGCCGCCCACGTCGTGACCGATGAGCACAGGCGGCGCGGACAGCGCGGCTGCATGCGCGGCCACCGCCGCGGCCCGCGTCGCGATGCCACCGTCGACCGCGCGAACGTCGAGGAGCTGGCTCTCCCAGCCCCGATGCGCCAGGTAGCTGGCGAAGCCGCGCCACACGAGCGGCGCCGACCAGAGGCCCGGGATGCAGAGCAGCGACGTCGTGTAGCGCGCGCTCTCGGCGCGGACGATGTCGGCGCTCAGCATGCGCGTCGCTCCATCAGTCCAACGAAAAAGGCCCTTCGTGACTCGAAGGGCCTTTCCGTGGGCCCGTCGACGGGGCCCATTCTCGCCTGAGACGAATCTTTTGTCTTGGTGTTACGTGCCTAGCAACTGCGGATCGGAACCAACCAACGTCGTCACTACTTCTTCTTGGACCCCTTCTTCTTCGAGGGGGCCTTTTTCTTCGCCTTGCTCTTCTTCTTCGCCTTCTTCGCCTTCTTCTTTGCCGCCATAGTTACCTCCTGTTGGAATCGAGAATGTTCCCTTCCGTCCCTCTCTCAGGCGAGAACCCCACTCCACACCTCAACCACCACGGCACGGAGTATAGAGGTGCGTCCGCGCAAGAGTCAATAGACGACCGGCGTTTTGGAAATTTTTTTTTAAACCGGCGCGACCCGATCTGCCCTCGGCGATCGGCTCCCTAGAATGACGTTCCCCTTCATCCGACGCCGATGAGTAACAGATCGTTTTACTCCTCCGCCGTTGCCTCCGTGCACGCTTTCCGTTAGGCACTTTCGCGGAGTGCGCATGGCGGGTGGACGGCTGCTGAGCATGGTGCTGCTGCTCGCCAGCGTGACGGTGACGGCGTCGGCGCTCGTCGGCGAGCACGGGATCCCGCACCTCATCGGACTCCGCGCCGAGCGCGAGGATCTCGGGCGAACCGCGTTCGCGTTGCTCGAAGAGAACGCGCGGCTCCGCGACGAGCTCCGCCGTCTCAAGAAGGACGACCTCTATCTCGAGCAGCTCGCGCGCCGCCAGCTCGGACTCGTGAAGCCGGGAGAGATCGTCTACCGGTTCCGTCGCTCGACGCGCGACGGACGGCCGAGGCGTTAGCCTCAGCCCTCCTCTTCGCCGGACGCGTACTCCTCGTACTCGTCGGCGTCCATCAGGTCCTCGAGCTCGGCTTCGTCCGTCAGCTCGATCTCGACGAGCCACCCCTCGTGGTACGGGTCCTCGTTGACGATCGCGGGATGATCGTCGAGCTCGTTGTTGGTGGCGACGATGGTGCCGCTGAGCGGCGCGAGCAGCTCGGAGACCGTGCGCACGGACTCGATCTCGCCGAACGGCTCGCCCTTCTCCACCTCGTCGCCGACGTCGGGCAGCTCGACCGCGATCACCTCGCCGAGCTCGACCTGACCGTACTCCGAGATCCCGAGGTGTGCGCGATTGCCCTCAATGCGCACCCACAGGTGATCCTCGGTGAACTTCAGGGCTTCCGCCATCGGTGGCTCCTGTTCGACGGGCGTGCGGGCTGGATTCCGGCCGGCTGCGGCCTCTTATAGAAGCGGCTTTTGGCGTGTCAAGCCGTCCGCCACCGCGGGGCGCCTCGAAAGGCGCCCCGCGTCCGTCCCACGGACCACCACCCCTCCGGGGAGGCCTGCCGCCCCGCCGCACCACCACCGCCTCCCGACCTCGGAACCGCCGCGGCTACGAGCAGCCGCTCGTCGCACCGCAGTTGAGACACTTGTAACAGGAGCCGTTGCGGATCATCAGCGACCCGCACTCGGGACAGCTCGGCGCATCCGCCTGCGGGCTGAACGCCACCGGGCCGCGCCCCGGCGCCGCCGCGGGCGCCACCACCGGCGTCGTCGCGCTCAGCGACTCGGGACGCTCGGCGAGGCCGATCGCCACGCGCTCGTCAGCGCCGAGGAAGCGCGTGCCGAGGAAGCGGAAGATGTAATCGATGAGCGACTTGGCGATCGGGATCTCCGGGTTCTTCGTGAAGCCCGACGGCTCGAAGCGGACGTGGCTGAACTTGGAGGCCAGCACCTCGAGCGGCACGCCGTACTGCAACGCCATCGAGGTGAGTACGCCGATCGTGTCCATGAGGCCGGAGATCGTGCTGCCCTCCTTGGCCATCTTGATGAAGATCTCGCCCGGCGTGCCGTCGTCGTGGAAGCCGACGTGGATGTAGCCCTCGTGGCCGGCGATGTCGAACTTGTGGCAGAGCGCCTGGCGGTTGATCGGCAGCCGACGCCGGACCGGCTCCGCCGCGGTGTCGACGGCTTCGGGCTTGCGCACCGCCATCGCCGTCTCGGTCCGCTCGGCGCCCGGCTTCACGGTGTTCAGCGGCTGCGTCTTCTTGCAGCCGTCGCGATAGACGGCGACCGCCTTGAGACCGAGACGCCACGCCTCGATGTACGCCTGCTCGATGTCCTCGACGGTCGCCTGCTCCGGGACGTTGATCGTCTTCGAGATCGCGCCGGAGATGAACGGCTGGACGGCGGCCATCATGCGGATGTGGCCGAGCGGATGGATCGAGCGGCTGCCGCGCGCCGGCCGGAAGGCACAGTCGAACACCGGAAGGTGCTCGGGGCGGAGCGTCTGGCAGCTCTCGATCGTCTCGTGCTCGTCGATGTGCTCGACGATCTCCTGCACCTCGCGCGAGTCGTAGCCGAGGCGACGGAGCGCGCGCGGGACCGTCGTGTTGACGATCTTCAGGAGACCGCCCCCGACGAGCTTCTTGTACTTCACGAGCGCGATGTCGGGCTCGACGCCCGTCGTGTCGCAGTCCATCATGAAGGCGATCGTCCCCGTCGGGGCGAGGACCGTCACCTGCGAGTTTCGCACCCCGTGCGCGCGCGACTCGGCGAGCGCCGTGTCCCAGACCTCGCGGGCGGCGGCGAGGACGTCGAGCGGCACGAGGGCGGGGTCGAGACGATGGGCGTGCGCGCGGTGCTTGTCGACGACGCGGAGCTGCGGCTCGCGGTTCCGCGCGAAGCCCTCGTACGGCCCGAGCGCGCCCGCCAGCCGCGTCGACTGCAGGTAGGCCTCGCCGCACATGAGCGCGGTGAGCGCGCCCGCGTACTCGCGCCCCGCGTCGGAGTCGTACGGCATGCCGAGCGACATGAGAAGCGCGCCCAGGTTCGCGTAGCCGAGACCGAGCTCGCGGTAGGCCTGCGCATTGGCCGCGATCTCCGGCGTCGGATAGCTCGAGCGATCGACGACGATGTCCTGTGCCGTGATCGCGATGTCCACCGCGTGGCGGAAGCCGGCGACGTCGAAGAGCCCGGCGCCGTCGACGAACTGCATGAGGTTCAAGCTCGCCAGGTTACAGGCGCTGTCGTCGAGGTGCATGTACTCCGAGCACGGGTTCGACGCGTTGATCCGCCCGCTGTTCGGGCAGGTGTGCCAGTCGTTGATGGTGGTGTCGAACTGCATCCCGGGATCGCCGCACTGGTGGGTGGCCTCGGCGATCAGCCGGAGGATGGTCCGCGCCGGCATCGTCTCGGCGACCTCGCCGCTCGTGACGAAGCGCGTGCTCCACGGCCGCCCTTCGAGCGCCGCCCGCATGAACTCGTCGGTCACGCGCACGGAGTTGTTCGCGTTCTGGAAGAAGATCGAGCCGTACGCCGGCCCGTCGAGCGACCGGTCGTAGCCGGCGGCGATGAGTGCCCAGGCCTTCCGCTCCTCGTCGGCCTTGCAGCGGATGAACTCGACGACGTCCGGGTGGTCGGCGTTCAGTACCACCATCTTGGCCGCGCGCCGCGTCTTCCCGCCCGACTTGATGACCCCGGCCGACGCGTCGGCCGCGCGCATGAACGACACGGGGCCCGAGGCCGTCCCGCCGCCGCCGAGGCGCTCCTTCGACGAGCGCAGCCGCGAGAGGTTCACGCCCGAGCCCGACCCGCCTTTGAAAATGACCCCTTCCCTGCGATACCAGTCGAGGATCGAATCCATCGTGTCGTCGACCGACAGGATAAAGCATGCGGAGCACTGCGGCTTCGGCTCGACGCCGACGTTGAACCAGACCGGGCTGTTGAAGGAGAGCTTCTGATGGAGGAGCAGGTGGGTCAGCTCGTCGGCGAAGGCGCGCGCGTCGTCCGCCGTCGCGAAGTAGCCCTGCTCCGCGCCCCACGAGCCGATCGTGTTCACGACCCGGCCGACGAGCTGGCGGACGCTCCGCTCGCGCGCGGGGCTGCCGAGCGGGCCGCGGAAGTACTTCGACACGACGACGTTGGTCGCGAGCTGCGACCAGCCACGCGGCACCTCGACGTCGCGCTGCTCGAAGACCGTCTCGCCGCCCTCGCCCTGGATGACGGCGGCGCGCACCTCCCACTCGACCTCGTCGAAAGGGTTCGCGCCGGCGGTCGTGAATCGCCGTGCGATCCTGACGCCGTGCCGGGCCGAACCCGCCTCCGCCCCAGACCCCTGCACCACGTCGCCTGCCGGCTCCTGCGCCATCACGCCCCTCCCAGGAATGGTATGGCGAGCCGCATACACCACCACATATTGTGTTGTCAAGGGATTTTTTGCAATGGCGGGTCGACGTGATGCGACGCCGCGTCGCGCACGATCCGACCCGCCTCGGCGACGTGCTCCGCCGCGTGCTGGCAGAGCTGCCGGCCGGCGCCGGACTCGAGGACTGGGCCGTGTGGAGCGAATGGGACGCGGCGGTCGGTCCGACGCTCGCGCGCCATGTGCGGCCGCGGCGGCTCGTGCGCGGCGTCCTCGTCGTCGTGGTCGACAGCTCGGAGTGGATGCAGGAGCTCCAGTTCCTGAAGCACGATCTCCGCACGCGGCTGAATGCGCGCCTCGGCCGCGAGGCGATCCAGCGCATCTTCGTCGTGCTAGCGACCAACGACTGAGCGCGCCGCCGGCGCCGCTGCGTCCTCGCCGTCGCGTAGCCGCACCCGCTCGGTCGCGGCCACCCCGAGCGCGACCAGCGCCGGCACGTCCACCCGCCGCTCCGCCGCCTCCACGTCCTCCGGATGCGCCCGCGTCGCGGGATGCGGCGGCACGAAGAGCTGGCAGCAGTCCTGGTCGGGAATGATGGAGGTCTCGAACGTCCCGAGACGGGCAGCCTGATCGGAGATCTCCCCCTTGTCCATGCCGATCAGCGGGCGGAGCACCGGCAGCGTCGCCGCCGCCTCGATCACCGCGAGGTTCGGGAGCGTCTGCGACGCGACCTGCCCGAGGCTCTCACCGGTCACCAGCGCCTCCGCGCCCGTCGCGCGCGCGATCGCCTCGGCGATGCGGAACATCATCCGCCGGTAGAGAACGACGCGCAGCGGACGCCCGATCGCCGCGACGATCTGGCGCTGCACCTCGCCGAAGGCGACGAGGTGCAGGACGGCCTCGTGCTCCCAGCGGACGAGCTCGGCAGCGATGCGCTGCGCCTTCTCCTGGCTCGTCCGATCGTGGAACGGCGCACTGTGGAAGTGGACGAAATCGACGGCGCATCCCCGCCGCATCATGCGCCAGGCGGCGACGGGCGAATCGATCCCCCCGGAAAGCAGCGCGAGCACGCGACCGCTCGTGCCGACCGGCAGGCCGCCCGCGCCCGCCACCTTCTCGAGCGCGAAGAACGCGCGTCCCGGCAGGATGTCGACGGCGACCGTGAGAGCGGCATGGTCGAGGTCGACCCGTGCGCGCGTCGCCTCCTGGATCGTGCGTCCGAGCCGCCGGTTCACCTCCGGCGACGGCAGCGGGAAGCGCTTGTCGGCGCGCTTGGTCAGCACCCGGAAGCTCGACATGGAGACGGCCGAAAGCCGCACGAGGATCGCCGCGCCGAGACGGTCGAGGGCGGCGTCCGGCTCCCCGTCGAGCGCCACCTCGTGCGCGAGCGAGAAGTTGGCGAGCCCGAAGACGCGCGCGAGCCGCCCCCGCGTCTCCGGCCACGCGGCGAGGTCGTCGAGCGGCAACAGGAGGCGCGCCGAGGCGCGTGCGAGCGCGCCGACGGGCAGCCCGGCGGTGGCGCGCCGCACGTTGTCGCTCAGGCGGCGCACGAAGAACGGCCGGTTGCGTCCCTTGAGCGCGATCTCGTGATAGCGGAGCACGATCACGTGCGCGGCGCCCATTAGCTCCCTCCTACCACAGATGCTACTCTCGACGGATCCACGCATGACGGCACATCTCGCTGACGCGCTCGCGCCGCTCCTCGCCGCGCGCGAGCGCGCCGTGCTCGTGCGGCCGGGGAAGACGCCCGCGGCCGTGCTGGTACCGCTGCTCGCGATCGACGGGGAGCCGCACCTGCTCTTCACGCGGCGCGCACGCGGGCTGCGCCACCACGAGGGGCAGGTCGCGTTTCCCGGCGGCTGCCGCCATCCCGGCGACGTCGATCTCGTGGCGACGGCGCTGCGCGAGGCGCAGGAGGAGATCGGCCTCGATCCGGCCGACGTCCGCCTCCTCGGACCGCTCGACGACATCGAGACGATGGCGACCGAGTTCGTGATCACCCCGTACGTCGGCCTCGTCCCCCATCCGTACGGGTGGACGCTCTGTCGCGACGAGGTCGACGTCGTGTTCACGGTGCCGCTCCGTCTGCTCGACACCCCCGAGGCCGAGCGGCGCGAGCTCTGGGATTTCGAGGGCCAGCAGGTCCCGATCGAGTACTATCCGGTCGGTGAGCACGTGATCTGGGGCGCCACCCACCGGATCACGCGCAATCTGCTCGCCGTGCTCCGGACGATCGCCTGATGCGCCGATTGCTGGCGATCATCCTCCTCTTCGGGGGCGCTGCGCTCCTCCTCACCCGCGCCGAGCCGCTCGCTCCGACCGTGGTCCTCGAGACACCGGTCGACGTCGTCGGCCGCGCGACAGCCCTGGTCGTCGTGGCGCGCGATCGCGGTACCGGGCTCGCGCACGTCGAGGTGCGGCTCGTGTCGGGCACCGAGGGCGCGCCCGCGGTCGTGGCGCGTGAGGACTTCCCGCGCCGCTCGTGGCTCGGGAGCGGCGTCCACGAGGTGCGCCTGACGCCCACCGTCGATGCCGCCGCCGCGCATCTCGTCGAAGGGCCCGCGCGCCTCGAGATCGTCGCGACGGACCACTCCTGGCTCGCCGCGCTCCGACGGGCGCCGCGGCTCTCGCGACCGGTCACGATCGACCTGACGCCGCCCACGCTCGAAGTGCTCTCGCAGCAGCACGTCGTCCGGCTCGGCGGCGCCGAATGTGCCGTCTACCGGGTGGGCGCCGATGCGGTGACGAGCGGCATCACGGTGGGCGAGACGACCTTCCCCGGCGTCGCCGGGCTCTTCGCCGACGGCGCGCTCCGCGCCGCGCTGTTCGCCGTCCCGCCCGGCACGCCGGCCGGCACGGCGGCCATCGCGGTCGCAGCCGACCAGGCCGGGAACCGCCGTACGGTCTGGCTCGATGCGGTGGTGCATCCCCGGCGCTTCGCCGAGAAGTCGCTCGAGCTGAGCGACGATTTTCTGAGCCGCAAGGTCCCCGAGCTCCTCCAGGCGAACGGCCTCGCCGGCGACGGCGATCTCGTGGCCGGCTACCTCCGCGTCAACCGCGAGCTGCGCGTCGCGACCGAGAAGCGGCTGCGGGATCTCTGCCGCGACAGCGCGCCGGAGCCCTTGTGGGAGGGCGCCTTTCTCCGGCAGCCCGGGTCGGAGCCGCTCTCCGGCTTCGCCGACCACCGCACCTATCTCTACCGCGGCCAGCCGATCGACCACCAGACGCATCTCGGCTTCGACCTGGCCTCGCTGCGCGGCAGTCCCGTGCCCGCCGGCAACAACGGTCGCGTCGTGTTCGCCGCGCCGCTCGGCATCTACGGGAACACGGTCGTCCTCGACCACGGCTTCGGGCTCTTCTCGCTCTACGGCCATCTGAGCGAGATCGCGGCGACCGTCGGGGCCACGGTCAAGCGCGGCGACATCATCGGCAAGACGGGCGACACCGGCCTCGCGGCCGGCGACCATCTCCACTTCAGCATCATGATCCACGGCGTCCACGTCGACCCGGTCGAGTGGTGGGACGCGCACTGGATCCACGACCACGTCGAGTCCCGTCTCGCGGCCTTCCCGCGGGCGGGAGCCGCCCATTGACGGCGCGGCACGCGCCCGGCACCGAGACGCTGGCGCGGCTCGGGCTCGACGCCGCGGAGCTGGCGGCCGGCCGGGCCTCCGACGACGAGGTGCTCGCGCTGCTCGCCGGTCCGGACGGCGTCGCGCTGGCCGACGCCCTCGGCGAGCTGCCCCACCCCGCCGTCGCGATGCTGCTCGCCCGGCTCGAGGGACGGGTGGCAGAGAAGGCCGTCCGGAAGGCCATCCGCCGCACGCTCTATCGTCTGTCGCAGCGTGGCGTCGCGCGACCCGCGCCGGCGGCAGAGCCCGAGCGGCCGCGCGTCGCGGCACCCGAGGTGGAAGGACTCGTGTCCGCCTTCGATGGCCGCGGCGACCGCATCCTCTGGCTGCTCCGCCCGCTCACGGGCGGCACGCTGCTGGTCGCCGCGCAGCTGAACGAGCCGGGCGGGCTCCGCGACCTGCAGGTCGTCGACGCCGGCCGAAAGCAGCTCCGCGCCGCACGCGAGCGGCTCGAGAGCGAGAATCTGCGACTCGTCCCCGCGCGCTGGGCTGTGCTCGATGCGCTGCTCGTGGAGGCCCAGGAGCGAGCCGGGACGCCCCAGCCGGGGCACGACTACCTCCGCGTGCGTCCGCAGTTCACGACCGAACCCGCGGCGCCGCCCGCCGAGCCGGTGTCGCCGCACGCGCGTCCGCCGGCCAACGTCGACGAAGCCTCCGCGCTCGCCGCGGGCTCCGTCGAGCTCGTCGAGCAGCGGGAGTTCCGGGGCTGGGGACCCGACCCCGAGGCCGCAACGCCGTACGCCGACGACGCGGAATCGATCCGGCGGAGCCCGATCGTGCTGACCGAGTTCCAGCAGGAGGAGCGCCTGCGCGAGGTCCTGGCGCGCGCCACCGCGGCGCTCTATCCACCCGCCGTCCTCGCGCGACGGCTCGAAGGCACTGCCTACGTCCTCGCCGAGACGGGGCGCCCCGCGGCAGCGCGGCTCGCGCTGGCCGTCGCCACGCTGCTCCGCGACGCGCCCCAGCGCGCCCACGAGATCCCGTTCGTCGCCGCGCTCGTCGGCGCGGGGATCCCCGGCCTGTTCGCCCGTTCCGAGGCGCCGCGCGAGGGCGCACTCGTCCTCACCCCGGAGGAGGTCCTCAAAGCTCGACGATCATCCCGTCCCGGGCACACTCGAGGGTGATGTCCGAGAGGTGGCGCAGCGGCTCCGCGCCGAGGTGAGACAGCAGGAGCCGCTTGCACCCGAGATCGCGCGCGCGGGCGGCGATCTCCGGGTACGCGACGTGAATGTCGAGGCGGGTTTCGTACGTCGAGCATTCGCAGATGAAGAGGTCGGCACCGCGCGAGCGCGCGATGAAGTCCTCCGTCCACGCGGAGTCGCCCGAGTAGAGGATCGAGCGGCCGTCGATCTCGATCCGGTAGCCGAGGGCGACGAGCTCGGGCGTGTGCGGCACGCAGAAGGCGCTCACCCGGACGCCGCCGATGTCGCGCGTCGTCCCCGGCTCGAGCTGCTCGAAGCGAACGGGAAACGGCGTGGGCATCTGCGCGTTCTTCTCGTAGAGGGCGGCGAAGAGCGCGTGGACGCGACGCTCGGTACCGAGTGGGCCATATACGCCGAGGGGACGACGTCGCGGCCGCTCGTAGATGTACTCCATGAAGAGGAACGGGATGCCGCCGAAATGGTCGCCGTGCAGATGCGACACGAGCACGAAGTCGATGCGGCCGGTGTCGTGCTGTCCGGATTTCAAAGATTGGAGGATCGTCGGACCGCAATCGATCAGGAAGGTCACGCCTGCGCTCTCGACCATGTAGGCGCTGTGCAGGCGTCCGCCCGAGCCGAAGGCGTCGCCCGAGCCGAGCACCGTCACGCGGACCAACGCCGTCCTCTTTCCGGCCCGCACAGCCGTGAACGTCGCGTCACGTCGGCGCCGGCGCTAGCTCGTCGTCGGCGGGACATCGAGAGGTATCGTGCTGGCATGTCCCTTGCTCTCCCTATCATTAATGCGGCCGGACCCGGAACTCCTCCGCGAGGGCACCCGGCTGGCTCACCTGGTGCTCCTGTCGGCGGCGGCCGGGCTGACCGCGGAACGCTTGCTGCGCCCGGGGCTCGCGGTTCGCGGCCTCGCGCTGCTCGTCGGCCTCGGCGGCTTCTATGCCGGGAGCTGGCTCTGGGCGCTGGCGGACTGGTCGCCCGGTCCCGCGCTCCTCGGGCAGCCGCTGCTGCCGCCGATCGTCGGCGCGCTCGGGGTCTGCCTGCTCGTCAAGCTCGCCGCGATCGGCGCCGCCGGCCCGCGCTGGTAGCCGTCACGGCGTGGCGCCGGGCCGCCGCCGCTCGTCGAGCTCGCGCTGCAGATCGTGGAACCGCCGCTCGAGATCGGTGAACGACCCTTCCATGCGCCCGGCGCGCGCCACCACGTCCTCGAGCTGGCGGCCGAGCTGGTCGCGCTGCTGCTCCATGTCGTGCAGCCGCCGCTCGAGGTCCTGCACCGGCTCGGTCGCACGCAGGATCGCGACGCCTGCGCCCGACTGGAGCATCCACACCGTCGTGCCGACCCCGAGGATGAACCCGAGCAGGAGCGCGAACAGCACACGCACGATCGTCATCGGTCCGGTCCCTCCTGCGCGAGACGTCTGATCTCGCGGACGACCACCTGGAGCGCGGCAAGCGAGACGCGCGGCGCCGCGCGCAGGTCGCGGACCAGCGCCTGCACGGCCCCGAGCGCGCGCTCCGACAGCGCGCCGTCGGGGTCCTCGAGCCGCCGGCGCGTGAGGCGCCGGCGGGCGTGCAGCAGGTCCTCGATCAGCCCCTCCGCCGCGCGCCGCCGCCAGCGGTCGTCGTCGCCGCTTTCGGCGAGACGCCCGAGCGCCCAACCGAAGTCGACGTACTGCCCGAGCGCGTAGTACGCCGCGCCCGCCTCCTCCGCATCCCTCTCCGTCTGCCGCGCGACCGTCGCGACGTCGAGCGGGCCGACGAGCCACTCGGTCGTGGCGAGATCGTGCGCGAGGTCGGGTGACAGCCCCGCGATCGTCAGCTCGGAGATGCGCTTGTGGAAGGTCTCGGCCTCCGGGCCCGTCACCCAGTCGACGAGCCGGGCCCGGATGGTCGCCACCGCCGGCTCGAGCTCGGCGACCACGCCGGCCGCGGGCCGCCCCGCCTCGGTGTTGGCCAGCACCCACTTGGCCAGCCGCTCGGCGCCCGCCTCGAGCGCCAGCCGGCACGCGCCGTCGACGTCGGCGGCCGCGGCGCTCGCGCCGATCGCGGCGGCGAGCGCCTCGCCGCCCGCGATGCGCCAGCCGATCACCCACGCACGCACGACGTCGGCCGCCGCGGCGCCGGTGTCGCGCGCGATCCGCGACACGAAGGTGACGCCCACGTGATCGACGAGCGCGTTCGCCACCTCGGTGGCGATGATCTCGCGGCGGAGGCGATGGGATCGGACCGCCGCCGGGTAGCGGGTCGCGATCTCGCCCGGGAAGTACGCGAGCAAGTACGGCTCGACGAGCGGATCGTCGGGCAGCGGCGAGGCGAGGATCTCCCGCTGCAGATGGATCTTCGTGTAGGCCGCGAGCACGGCGAGCTCCGGCCGGGTGAGCCCGAGGAACGCGCCGCGGCGTGCCCGGAGCGCCTCGCGGTCCGGCACGGTCTCGAGGGCGCGATCGAGGCCCGCGTCGCGCTCGAGCTCCGTGATGAGATCGCGAAAGTCGGCGAGCCGGCTCCGGCTGCGCAGCTGGTCGAGCCCGAGGAGTCGGCTCTGCCGGCGGTTGTGCGCGAGCACCCGGGCGACGACCTCGTCCGTCACGGCGTGCAGCAGCGCGTGGCGGGCGTCGGGCGTGAGCTGTCGCGCCTCGACCACCGGCTGGAGGCAGATCTTCAGGTTGACCTCGTGGTCCGAGAGGTCGACGCCGGCGGAGTTGTCGATCGCGTCGGTGTTGATGTGCCCGCCGGCGAGCGCGAACTGGATCCGCGCGCGTTGCGTGAAGCCGAGATTGCCGCCCTCGGCGACGACCCGCACGCGCAGCGACTCGGCGTCCACCCGCACCGTGTCGTTCGCGGGGTCACCGACGGCGGCGTGCGGCTCCTCGGCGGCCTTCACGTAGGTGCCGATGCCGCCGTTGAACAGCAGGTCCGCGTCGAGCGTCAGGACGGCCTGGACGAGGCGCTCGCCGCTCACCTCCGGCGTCGCGAGGCCGAGGAGCCGCTGCGCCTCCGGTGCGAGTCTCACGCGCTTGGCGGTGCGCGATACGACCGCGCCGCCCGCCGACAGGACGGCGGGGTCGTAGCCGTCCCAGCCGAGCGCGGCGCGATAGCAGCGCTGCCGCTCGGCGAAGCTCGCCACCGGGTCGGGATCGGGGTCGAGGAACACGTGACGATGGTTGAAGGCGGCCCGTAGCAGGACGTGCGGGGAGCGGAGCATGCCGTTCCCGAAAACGTCTCCGCTCATGTCGCCGATGCCCGCGACCGTGAGCGGCGCCGTGTCGGCGTCGACCCCGATCTCGCGGTAGTGCGTCCGGACCGACTCCCACACACCGCGCGCCGTGATGCCGAGCGCCTTGTGGTCGTAGCCGTGCGCGCCGCCCGACGCGAAGGCATCGCCCAGCCAGAAGCCGCGCGCCTGCGCGATGGCGTTGGCGAGGTCCGAGAAGCCGGCTGTCCCCTTGTCCGCGGCGACGACGAGATAGGGATCCTCCTCGTCGTGCACGATCAGCCCGCGCGGGTACACGATGGCGCCCCCGACGACGTTGTCGGTGAGCTCGAGGAGCGCGCCGATGAACACGCGATACGCTTCGGCGGCCGTCCCGCGGCGCACGACGAACCCGCCCTTGGCGCCGACGGGCACGATGACGGCGTTCTTCACCGTCTGCGTCTTCATGAGGTTCAGGACCTCGGTGCGAAAGTCCTCGGGCCGATCACTGTGCCGGATGCCGCCGCGCGCCACGCGACCGGCCCGCAGATGCACGCCCTCCACCGTCGGGCCGTGGACGTACATCTCGTAGAGCGGGCGCGGCCGCGGCAGGTGGGCCAGACCCGCGGAGTGGATCTTGAAGCTCAGCGTCTCGGACGGCGGAACGGCGAAGTAGTTGGAGCGCACCGTCGCCTCGACCGTGTCCAGGAGCGCGCGGAGAATCGTGTCGTCGCGCAGGGTGGCCACTGTCTCGAGGCTCTCGAGAAAACGCCGGCGGAGGTCGGTCCCGTCGGCGCGTCCGGAGAAGCGCCCGGCGAAGCAGTCGAACAGCGCGGCCGCGGGCTCGGGGTGTCGAACGAGCGCGTCGATCACCTGCGAGCGTGGGCCGAGGCCCGCCTGCACCGCGTGCCCCGCGTACGCGCGCAGGCAATCCACCGCGCGCCAGTCGAGCGCCGCCTCCAGGACCAGGCGGCCGAGCGGGTCGCTCGCGACGCGTCCGGCGCGCACCGCCAGCAGCGCGTCGATCAGCCGCGGACCGGCCGCGGCGTCGAGCCGCCGCCCCTGGCGGTCCTGGACGAAGAACGTCTGCACGAAGAGCCGTGGCGCGTCGGCCGGTGTCACCGCGACCTGGTCCTCGGCGATCACCCGGAGCCCGAGGTTCTCGAGCACCGGCACGAAGTCGGAGAGGACGAGCGGCTCGCCCGCGATGTAGACACGCAGCGCGCTCGTGTCGGGCAGCGTGCGGTCGTCGCCGAGCGCGACCCGCATCGTCCCCTCGGCGAGCGCCGCCTCGAGCAGCGCGACGTCCACCGCCGCCCGCGCCGGCGGCGTCGCCGCGCGATACGCTTCCGGGAACGCGCTCCGATAGCGGGCGCCGAGCCGCGTTCCCTCCTCGGCGCCGTGGTGGGCGCGGAGCTCGTCGTCGAGCCGTTCCTTCCAGCCGCGGACGAGGTCGCGCACCGCGTTCCGCGCCGCGGCGAGCTCCGCTGCGGTTGCCGCCGCCGGTCGGTCCCCGGCGAAGGTGAACGACAGGAGCGCCAGGTCCTCGTGCAGGACGAGATGGTCGGCGACGCAGGGACCGCCGGCGCGGGCGGCGAGCGTCTCGAGGATGCGCTCGCGGGCCTCGCCCGACAGCCGGTCGCGCGGCAGCGCGACGAGCGCCGCGAGGCCCGCGGGCCGGGGGCGGAGGGAGACGACGACGTCGCCCGTCCGCCCGGCCGTCAGGACCGCCTCGATGTCGGCGCGGATCTCCGCCGGCGTCGCCGCGAAGAGGTCGTCCTTCGGGAGCACGTTGAAGATGGCGACGATCGCCTTGTAGTCGTGGCTGCCCGCGACGACCTGCTCCGCGGCGAGGATCTGGCCGAGCACGCGTCGCAGCAGCGGGATCTCCGCCGCCTCCTCCGCGTAGGCCTTCGAGGTGAAGAGGCCGATGAAACGCCGCTCGCCGATCACCTGGCCGGTGGCATCGAGCTGCCGGATGCCGATGTCGTCCATGCGCGTGCGGCGGTGGACGGGCGAGGTCGCGATCGTCTTGGTGATGGTGAGGAGGCGGTCGCCGAGGAGTCGGGCGCGGACCGTCTCGGGCAGCTCGGCGACCGGCCGCGGGCGGGAGAACGCCGAGCGGCTCTCGCGCCGCAGCAGGCCGAGGCCGGATCCCGAACGCACGAGGAGCACGCGGCTCCCCCCGAGCGTCAGCACCTGGTACTCGCGGTAGCCGAGGAAGACGAAGCCGCCGTCCACGAGCCAGTGGAGGAAGTCCGCGGCGGCGCTGGCCTCGGAGCCGGTGGCGGCGCCGCTCCGCGCGAGCCCGTCGAGCTCGGCCGCGGCCTCCTGCGCCCGGGCGAGCATCGGGCGGAAGTCGTCGGTCACGAGCCGCACGTCGCCGAGCCGGTCGCGCGCGAGCTGCTCGAGCCCGGCGAGCGCCGCGGCGTCGGTGGTGCGCGGGACGGCGACGTGCACGAACGACTCGCGCCGCGCGCTGCCGTTCGGCGGCGCAAGCGAGATCAACCGCCCCGTGAGATCCCGCTCGGCCCCGACGATGGGGTGGAGCAGCCCCCGCACGGCGACTCCCTCGGCCTCGAGCGCGGCCTCGAGGGTGTCGACGATGAAGGGACGGTCGGCCATGACCGTCTCGATGACCGACACGGACGCGTCCCAGCCCTCGGTCGCGTAGGTCGGCGCGATCGCGCGGACCCGCAGCTCGTCCCCCGGCCCGGCGTAGAACCGGAACGCGGAGGCGACGAGCGCGGCCACCTCCTCCTCGGCGAGCGTCGCGACGTAGTCCTGCGCGCGCTGCAGCAGGAGCTGCGCGAAGGTCTCGAGCGCGGTGGCCTCCGCGTCCGACGCGCGCCGCTCCAGGAGCGAACGCAGCCGCTCGCCGACGACCGCCACGCCGCGCGGTCCCCGCTGCTCGTGGGCCGACATTCAGCTCGCGGGCACGAGCGCGGCGACGAGCGCGTCGGCAGGACGGAAGCCGCGCGCGAGGAGCACCGCGCGGAGCTCCGGATCGACGCCGTCGATCCGCGCCGCGAGCTCGCGGCAGCCGCGACGCCGCGCCCGGTCCTCCGCGAAGGCGACGAGCCCCTCGCCGAGCCGCGGCTCGGTCGAGCGACGCGCCACCTCGAGCACGGCGGCGAGCCCACCGCCGAGGAGCGAGCGGGCATAGGCGAGCGCGATCACGGCGACAATCGCTCCGCCCGCTTCCTCGGCGACGTAGAGGTCGGTGCCGAGGTCGCGCGTCATGCGCTTGTAGAGGCGCTCCGCGCGATTGCCGGCGGCGCACCCGAGAACGGCCTGCACGCCGGCGAAGTCGTGACGTCGCCCGCGGCGCACGCGCGTGGTCGTCCCGGGAAGCAATCGTGCCGCCATGGGCCTGTTCCGCCTAGCCTCGGAGCCCATGTATTGCAAATCCGCGCGCGTGATCGTCACCACCGGCTCGAGCGCCATGCCGTCGTGGACCGCGGACGGGCATCTCGTCTTCCACTCGCGGCGCAAGGAGGCCAAGCAGCACGGTATCGCGGCGCGGAACATCTGGATCGTCGGCGCCGACGGCTCCGGCGAGCGCCAGCTCACGAAGGGCACCAAGGACGAGTATCACCCCGTCGTGTCGCCCGACGGCAAGAAGCTGCTCTTCGTCTCGGAGCTGAACGGCTCGCGCGACATCTGGATCGCCGATGCCGACGGACAGAACGCCGTGCCGCTGACCGACGACCCGGGCACCGAGGATCAGCCCGCGTGGTCGGCCGACGGCCGCCAGATCGTGTATGCCGCCTTTCCGAAGGAGGGCGGAAGCTTCGACCTCTGGCTCATGTACGCCGACGGCAGCGGCCGGCGTCGCCTCACGACCACGCCGGCCAACGAGATCTTCCCCGCATGGCATCCGTCGGGCGCCTCGATCGCCTACGTCACGGACGTGAACGGCAACTTCGACCTCTACACGATCGACGTCCGCGACGGGCACACCGCGCCGCTCGTCGTCTCGCCCGACCAGGAGGTGCGGCCCGCGTTCTCGCGCGATGGGACGAAGCTCGCGTTCGTCCGCTGGCCGGCGCGCGGCCGGAGCAGCGACGCGACGCCGTGGGTGGCCAATGCCGACGGGACCGCACCGATCGAGCTCACGGCCGCGCCCGCGCCGGCGCTCCATCCCGCCTGGTCGCCCGACGGGCGGACGCTCGCCTTCCAGCATCGGGGCGAGAAGGGCTGGGAGATCTGGACGCTCGCCCTGCCGGCCGACATCGCGACGGGGGGACGGCTGCGGCTCGCGCAGCAGGTGCGGGGCGGCGCCGACGTCGACACGGCGAAGCTGCGGAGCGGCGACACGCTCCGCGGGACGCTCGGGGACGCGCGCTTCCGGCTGCGGACGGCGTACGGCGCCGTCGAGCTGCCGCGCGAGGTCGTGACCACCATCATCTTCGATACCGGCGAGCGGGGCCTCGCCCGCGTCGTACTCGCCAACGGTGATGCGCTGAGCGGCTTCCTCGAGAACGAGACGATCCATCTCGCCGCCGGCGGACGGAGCCAGGGCGTGCCCGTCGAGGGCATCGCGCAGCTGAGCCTGCGCGCCGCCGGACGCGGCGGCGCCGGGCCGCCGGCACCGTTTCGCGCCCTCCTGCGAAACGGCGACAGCGTCCGCGTGACCGCAGCGTTCGCCCCGCTCCGCCTCCGCGTCGGTGGGCGGACGATGGAGGTCTCGGCGGCCGAGGTCGAGCGGGTCGACTTCACCGAGGCGGGCAACAAGGCCGACGTCGCGCTGCGCAGCGGGGACCGGGTGTCGGGCGAGGTCGTCGGCGAGCGGCTACCGCTGGTGCTCGCCTCCGGGGCGCACTTGAGCGTGCATCCGAGCAGCCTCCGCGCGCTCGAGCGGGCCGGTGGGCCATGAAGCGAACGCCGTTGCAGGTCGCCGTCGTCTGCTGGCTCGTCGTCGGGTGTGCCGGCGTGCATCGCTTCCACCCGAACTTCTACTCGCTCGACGGCGACATCCGGCTCGGCGAGCAGCTCTCGAAGGAAGTGGAAACCGACCTCGTGCTTCTCCGTCACAGCGCGCTCAACCAGGTGGTGAACACCGTCGGGCGCCGCCTCCTCGACGCGAGCCCCGAGCCTGCGTTCAAGCTCTTCCCCTACAGCTACCACGTCGTCGATTCGCCCGAGGTGAACGCCTTCGCGCTGCCCGGCGGTCCGGTCTACCTGAACATGGGCATCGTCGAGGTCTGCGAGACGGAGGACGAGCTCGCCTCGGTCATGGCGCACGAGATGAGCCACGTCGCGGCGCGACACGCGACCGAGATGCTGACGACGCAGAACCTGAGCCAGCTCGCGATCATCGCCGCCGTCTCCGTCGTCCCCATCCCGATTCCGCCGATCGCGTGGGAGGGGGCGAAGCTCGGCTACGTGCTGTCGCTGCTGCGCTACAGCCGCGGCAAGGAGGCCGAGGCGGACCGGCTCGGCCTCCGGCTCATGAACGCCGCGGGCTACGACCCGACGGCGATGGCGTCGGTCTTCCGGAAGCTCTCCGAGCAGCAGCACAGCCTGCCGAGCGTCGTCGAGCGGTTCATGTCGAGCCACCCGCTCTCCGAAGTCCGGATGCGCGACGCCGAGCGGCAGTCCGCGCAGCTCGAGCGCCCGAACGCCGCGGCGGTGGCGGCGGCGAGCCCGTCGACCTTCCCGCAGGTGAAGATGATGTTCGCCAAGGACTGAGCATGCGCCGCGCGCTCGTGCTCGCCGCGCTCGCGACGGGGTGCGGTTCGCTGCACGCCCCGGTGGCCGACCCGAAGGTCCACGTGCGCGGAGAGCACTACCGCGTGATCCACGAGCCCCCCGATCGGCTGTGGCCGGAGATCGTGTTCGCGCTCGACGAGGAGGGGTTCCGCGTGGCGCACAGCGACCGTGCGCACCGGATCATCCAGACCGGCGCCCGGCGCTACACGGGCCGCGACGAGGTGAAGCGGCTCGCCGACATCGCCGACCTCTCGGCCGCCCGCGGCGCCGGCTTCGGGCGTGCGACCGAGTACGAGGTGACGTACGCGCTCTTCCTCCTCCCGGCGGGCGAGACCGACACCGGCCTCAAGATCACGAGCGTGATCGAAGCGATCGACCGCAGCGAGGCGCTCTTCCTCGGACCCGGCGTCTTCCAGGTGGTGCCGCGGCGCATCGAGCTGCCGTCGCGCGGCGTCGTCGAGCGGGAGCTCGTGCGGCGGCTCGCCGCCTCGCTCTTCACCGCCGAGGAGATGCTCTTCGTCCTCGGCGAGCCCGGCTTTGACTGACGTCCTGGCCGTCGAGCGGCTGACGTTCGGCTTCGACGCGCTCGCGCACCGCGACCGTCAGGTGGTCTTCGTGCCCTACGGCGCGCCGGGCGACCACGTCGTGGCGGAGACCGTGGAGCGCCACGCGCAATTCGTCCGCGCCCGGATCGTCGAGGTGGCGGAGCCGGGGCCGGCGCGTGTGCTGCCCGGTTGCCGCTACTTCCCGACCTGCGGCGGCTGTCAGTGGCAACACGTGGCGCCGCCCGCACAGCGCGACGCGAAGGCGGCGATCGTCGCCGAGCAGCTCGCGCGCACCGCCGGCGTGCGCGACGCCGAGGTCCTGCCGACGCTCGCAGCCCGCGACTGGCAGTACCGCGCGCGCATCACGCTCGTCGTCGAGGGACGCCGCGCGGGCTACCACCGCGCGCGCTCCCACCGCCTGCTCGAGGTGGAGGACTGCCCGATCGCGGACCCCGTGCTCTCCGCCCACCTCGACGCCGCCCGCGACTGGGTCGGGGCCCTGCGCGTGCCGCTCCGGCGCGTGTCGCTCGCGGTGGCGCCCGGCGGCGTCGTCCTCACGGCGATCGCGAGCGCGCTGCCCGGCACCCACGACCTCGAGGTGACGACGGAGCTGCTCGCGCGCATGCCGACCGTCCGCGGCGCTGTCCTCGCCGACGCGCGGGCCGAGCGGCGGCTCGTCGCCGGCGATCCGCGCGTCCGCGTCGCGCTCGAGCCGGGGCTCGACCTCGAGGTGCCGGCCGACGTCTTCACGCAGGTGAACCCGGACGCCAACCGCCTGCTCGTGGCGTCGGTCATCGCGCTCGGCGGCTTCGCGCCAGGCGAACGCGTGCTCGACCTGTATGCGGGGGCCGGCAACTTCACGCTGCCGATCGCGCGCCGGGGCGCGTGCGTCGTCGGCATCGAGCGGAATCCCGTCGCTGCCGCGGCCGGACCCCGCAATGCGCTGCGGCTCGGCCTCGGCGGCGTCGCGTTCGAGACGGGTGCGGTGCACGACGCGCTTGCACGCCGCGCGCCGGGAAGCGTCGATGCCGTCGTGCTCGACCCGCCGCGCGCCGGCGCAGCCGACGCGATCGCCGCGCTCGTCGCGCTCCGGAGCCGTCGGATCGTCTACGTCTCGTGCGATCCAGCCACCCTCGCACGCGACGTGCGTCTCCTTGCAGCACACGGCTATCGCGTCGCGCGCGTGCAGCCGATCGATCTCTTTCCGCAGACGTTCCACGTCGAAGCGGTCACGTCGTTGCTGTTGACTTGAAGAAGGTGCGCCCCTATCCTCGGCTCTTCGCGTTGGGGTGCGTCGCCGCGCCCCCGGAGGTGATGGCGCCGATGCCCAAACAGCACGAGAAGCCAGCCCGCCCCAAGGTCACCATCATCCCGGGCCGTGGGGTGAGCCAGACCATCAACTACCTGCTCGAGGACCGCGACGACCTCGAGTGGCTGGTGGCGGTGGGGCGGAACAAGAGCGGCGAGATCTTCTTCTACGACACGGGCGGCGACATCGTCGAAGATCTCGGCACCCTCGAGTACCTGAAGGAACGCATCACCCGGGCGCACTTCGGCGACGAGCCGGAGTAGTCAGTCGTCGGGCAGCGACGCGGGGCAGTCGCCGAGGATCCGGTCGCCCTCGACGCGGAGCGGAATGCGGTGGAGGCGCCGCCCGCAGGGCGGTCCTGCGACGCATTCGCCGGTGTCGGGCAGGTAGTACGCGCCGTGCGTGGCGCACTGCACGAAGCGCCCGTCCTCGGTGAAGAACTGGTTCTCGACCCAGTCGAGGCTCATCGGCACGTGGCGGCAGCGGTTCACGTAGGCGTGGTGCTGGCCGGCCCAGTTGAGCACGAAGCCCTCGAGCTCGAGCCCGTTGCACTGGAAGACGAACTTCTTGGTCTCCCCGGGATGGAGCTCGCCGACGTGCGCGACCGTTACCGTCATGCCGCGCGCATTCTACCGCCTCACAGCGTCTGCCGCACGGCGGCAACGAGCGCCGACAGGTCGACGCACTCGAACACCGCGTCGCACGCGGGAGCGTAGCGCGAGAGCACGCTGTCGCCCGTGTCCCAGCGGGCGCGCGGTTCCGGCACGATCCAGACGAGCCGTTCGACGCGATCGCCGACGGCGCGGAGCAGCTCGGCCCGCGGCGGCCGGCGGTTGTTGCGCGCGTCGCCGAGGACGAGGAGCAGCGTCGACCGCGTCAGCACGTCCCGATGTGTGTGCCAGAGCTCGTCGAGCACGCGGCCGAAGTCGGAGCGCGCGTGGAGGTCGAGTACGCCCTCGGGCGCGACATGCCCGTCCTCGATCGAGACCGCGCAGAGGCGGTCGACGTATGCGAAGAGGTGGCTCCGCCGGAACCACCCGGCCGCCGGGGCGATCAGCCCGAGGAGCAGCTCGCTCGCCGCTGCGACGGAGCCCGAGAGATCGCAGAGCACCACGAGGTCCGGACGTCCGGGGCGGCGGGCGCGGAAGCGCGGGCGCGCGGGCACGCCACCCATCGCGAGGGACGACCGAATCGTCCGCCGGAAGTCGAGCCGGCCGCGGCGCGCCTGTCGCTCGCGACGGGCGAGCCGCGCCCGCAGCCCGCGCCCGAGCTCGCGGACGACGTCGCGCGCCTCCTGCACGTCGCGGGCGGTGAACTCGCGGAACGGGAGCCGTATGAGCGCGAGCCGCCGCGCGACGCGACCGCGGCGGGCTTCGCTCGCGTCCCGCGGCATCTCGCGCCGCCGTGCGCGGCGTGGGATGTCGCCCGGCTCCTCGCGCAGACTGCCGCGTCCCGCCGCCGTCCCCTGCCCGCTCGCTCTGGTCGCTGCGCCGTCTCCGCCGGCGACGCGCTTCCGACGCTTCCCCGCCTCGCGCGCCGCCCCGACGAGCGGGAATGCGGCGTCGAACAGCCGGTCGAAGAGTGGCCGATCGTCCTCGTTCTTCACCAGGCACGCGGCGAGCGACTCGCGCAGGACCTCGCGCTCGACGCCCGCCGCGGCGACCGCGCGCGCCGCGTCCATCGTCTCGGCGACCGAGACGTCGACGCCCTCGGCACGCAGCGTCTGGACGAAGTCGAGGATGCGCGCGCGCATCCCCGGGATGGTAGCGGCTCAGACGAAGACGAGCGACAGGAGGCGGGCCATCCACGGGATGAACGAGAAGAAGCCGTAGACCGTGGCGAGCAGCACCATCGACTGGCGCACGAACGGCCGGGGGCCGAGACGGCGGAGCAGCACGAGGAAGCCGCACGCCTTCGCCTTGAACAGGCAGAGCGTACCGGCGAGCCCGAGGTACGGGATGGCGCCCGCGACGAGCGGATTGCCTTCGCCCCAGAACCGAAGGCCGTGGTAGGTGGCCACCCCGTCGAAGATCTGCAGACAGAGGTTCAGGAGGAACAGCTGGTGCAACCGTTGCTCGCTCGCATCCATCCGGGCGGATGCCGCTGCAAGGGCGGTGCCAGGTGAGACGGAAAGCGCGCGGCCCCGTCAGGACCGCGCCGCCGCGGCAAGTAGCGTCGACACCTTGCTCTCCGCTTTGCGGAGGTCCTCCTCGTGCTTGACGATGAGTGCGAGGGTCTGGCGAACAGTTGCCGCATCGAGCTCGTGTACGCCGAGCGCGCAGAGGCCGCGGGCCCAGTCGAGCGTCTCGGCGATGCTCGGCGCCTTCCGGAGGTCGAGCTTCCGGAGACCCGCCACGAAGCGCGCCACCTGCACGCGGAGCCGCTCGTCGAGCTCGGGCACCTTGAGCGCGACGATCTCGGCCTCGGTGTCGGGGCCCGGGAAATCGACGAACAGATGGAGGCACCGCCGGACGAGCGCCTCGGAGAGCTCGCGCGTCCGGTTGGAGGTGAGCACGACCACCGGCCGCTGCTGTGCCCGGATCGTGCCGAGCTCGGGCACGCTCACCTGGAAGTCGGAGAGGACCTCGAGGAGGAAGGCCTCGAACTCGGGATCGGCCTTGTCGACCTCGTCGATCAGGAGGACGACGGTGCGCGGCGCGGTGATGGCGCGCGAGAGCGGCCGCTCGAGCAGGAACTCGCGCGAGAAGATGTGGTGCGAGACCTCGTCCCAGCCGCGCCCCTCGGCGCGGTCGGCCTGGATCCGGAGCAGCTGCTTCTGGTAGTTCCACTCGAAGAGCGCCCGCGCCTCGTCGAGCCCCTCGTAGCACTGGAGCCGGACGAGGTCGGTCTGCAGCATCTCGGCGAGCACCTTGGCGAGCTCGGTCTTCCCGGCGCCGGCCGGTCCCTCGGCGAGCAGCGGCTTCTCGAGGACGAGCGCCAGGAAGACCGCCGTCTCGACCCGCGCGTTCGTGATGTAGCGCGCGGCGCGGAGCCCGTCGCGCACCTGCTCGCGCGTCACGTCCATCAGCGGATGCGCGGCAGTCGCGCGCGGTCGAGGAAGCGGTGCGGCCGGGCGACCGTGCGGAGCCATGCGATGCACGCGTCGACGTCCGCGACGAGCGCGTCGACGTCGACGCCGTGTGCGGCCGGCCGGTAGTCGTCGAGCGCGACCAACGCCTGCGCGAGGAGGTGCACCGCGCCGCGCGTCGCGCCGCGGCGCGTGCGCAGGTGGAGTCCCGCGGCGAGCTGCACGAGCGCCTCGAGGAAGGCGCGGTCGGGCGACGCGGCGTCGCGCCATGCCGCCTCCCAGACCTGCTGCGCCTCGAGGTAGCGGCCGCGGTTGAACAGACGCACGCCGCTCGGGACGGCGGCGGCGACGTCGCGCGGGGCGTCGAGACGTCGGGCCGTGGTCACCTCCGGTCGACACGCGGCACCGCGGCCTCCATCTCGCGCGCGAAGTGCTCGGCGGGACGCGCGGCCGTGAGGTCGAGGTCGAAGTCCTCGTCGTCGCGAGCGTCGCCGATCTTCGCGAGGAGCTCGTCGACCTCGCGCTTGGACAGCCCGAGGCGGGCGAGCTCCTCGGGCGTCACGCGCCCGGGTCGCGCCTCGAGCCCGCCGCCGGCGACGCCGACCAGGCGACGCAACGCATCGAGCTCGCCGCGCGAGAGGTGCGTCCCGCGGAACTCGTAGTCCACCCAGGCCTCGAAGCTGAGCGGCGCGACGCGCTTCAGCATCCCGGCGATCACGCGCGCGAAGACACGGATCTCGTGCTGGGCATGCGGGTCCGCGCGCACGGTGAGGAAGTGGAAGAGGTTGTGGAGATCGATCTTCCAGTACCACTGGGTGTACGTCGAGAGCGGCAGGTCGATACGCGCCAGCTCGCGCGCGACGTCGCGCCCGACCAGCCACTCGTACTGCTCGGCGGCGAGACGGCGCAGCGACTCCCAGCGCGCGACGGCATCCGCGTGGGCCTCGGCCAGCGGCGCCCCGCCCCGCCCTTGCCGGTTGGTCTTGGCCTGCGCCTGGAACGCATCCGGCTCTGGGGTGTAGAACAGGAGAGGCAGCAAGCTGTATCTCCCGCTATACTCATTTAAATTCGCCGCCCTATGCCGCACCCACTGCCTGGCGACGAAGATCGGGAGCGCGCAGTGGAACTTGAGCTCCACCATCTCGCTCGGCGTCGTGTGGCGGTGGCGGCGGAGGTAGCGGATGAGGCCGCGCGTCTCGCTCGTGCGGCGGGTGCCGTAGCCGTACGACACGCGCGCCGCGCGCTCGACGTCCTCGTCGGAGCCCATGTAGTCGACGAGTGAGACGAACCCGTGGTCGAGGACCGGGAAGTAGAGCCCGAGGATCTCCTCCGCGGCCGGATTCGTCGGACGGCGCGTCTCCACGGTCAGCCCGCTATCACACCCACGGAGGCCCGACGAGCGACAGCACGAGCCCCGTCGCGAGCTTCGGGTAGAAATACGTCGACTTCTCGCGCATGAGCTCGCCCGCAAGACACACGGCACGCACGGCGGCCATCGACGGCGGGTTCAGGAGAAACGCCGCCGCGGCACGGCCGGTGCGCACGGCGTCGGCGGCCTCGTCGTCATCGTGCGTGAACTCGAGGGCAGCCGGATCCGCGCCGAGGATCGGCTCGAGGATGGCCTGGTGGAGAAGCTCGACGTCGAGCGTGCGAAGCGCGGCGGGCAGCGCCGCAAGCCGCGCGTGCGCGGTTGGACGCGGCCGCAGACGGAGGCGGCGGTCCGGGAGCACGCAGTCGATCTCGCCCGCCCGGCGTCGCGCGGCCGGCAGCGGCTCGACCTCGAAGTCCGCGCGCAGGCTCGCGTCGAGATCGGGCGGCAGCGGAGCCCGAACGAGACGGTGCGTCGGCAGGATGACGACGCCCTCCTCCTCCATGTTCGCGAGGTAGGCGAGCACGAACGCCGCGGCGTCGTTGCCGCGCTGCTCGTCGCGGTACTCGAGTGCCGTCTCGTAGCGGTGGTGGCCGTCGGCGATGATGACGGTCTCGGGCGCGAGCGCGGCCTCGACGCGCGCGATGGCGGCCGGATCGGTCACACGCCAGAGCTGATGCCAGCCGTTCACGTCGATGACCGGCTCGCCGACGGGCCCGACGAGCTCCCGGACAGGCTCACGGGGACGCGCGTAGAGGCCGAAGATCGGGCTCAGGTTGGCGCCGGTGGCACGCAGGACCGCCAGGCGTTCGACCTTCGGGGCCGCCAGCGTGCGCTCATGGCGGCGAACGATGCCCCGCGCGTATTCTTCGAGACGCAGCCGGCAAAGAAGCCCGTCGCGCCGGCGAGTCGTGCCGTCGGGCAGGCTGAAGCGCTGCGAGTAGAGGTAGACCGCTGGCGTCCGGTCGCGGACGAGGATCCCGCGCTCCACCCAGTCGCGCAGCGTGCGCGCCGCCGCGGCCGCGCGATCGGCTTCCTGCGACAGGATCAGCCGGATGACGTTGTAGGGACTCCGCGCGTGGAGCTCGGCCTGCTCGGACGGCGTGATGACGTCGTAGGGCGGGGCCAGGAGAGAGCCGACGTCGCCGGCGCGGGCCGGGTCGTAGCGGAGCGCCTCGAGCGGACGGACGACGGCCATTCAGTCGCCCTCGAGCGCCCGCCGGAGCGCCTGCTCGGACACCGGCCCCGTGCGCAGGACGCGGACGCGGCCCTCCTCGAGCACGGCGACGGTCGACGCTCCGCCCGGCAGCTCGCCGCCATCGAGGTACACGGCGACGCCGTCGCCGAAGGTCGCGCGTGCCTCCTCGACGCGCCGCGGCGGCGTCCCGCGCGGCGGATTCGCGCTCGGCGCGGTGACCGGCCGGCCGAGCCCGGTGACGACGGCGGCGGCGACCGGATGGCCGGGGACGCGGACGCCGATCGTGCCCGAGCCGGCGGTGAGCGCCGCGGGCAGACGGTCGCGGGCAGCGAGCACGAGCGTCAACGGGCCGGGCCAGAAGCGCTCGGCGAGCCGCCGCGCGGGCGGCGGGATCTCCGCCGCCACCGTTTCCGCCATCGCCAGGCCCGCGACCAGCACGAGGATCGGCTTCTCCGGCTCTCGCCCCCGCACCGCCACGAGCCGCGCGACCGCGTCCTCGGAGAGCGCGTCGGCGCCGAGGCCGTAGACCGTCTCGGTGGGAAAGACGACGAGCTCCCCGGCGGCGAGCGCCGCGACCGCCGCCTCAGTCGTTGCTCTCAGGCGAGATCTTCCTCTGCAGGCGGAGATTCTTCCCCTCGACGCTCTCGGCGAGCTCCGTCTTGAAGCGCTCGAGCCGCTCGCGGAGCGGACGGCTCCGGAGCGCCAGGATCTGCGCCGCCAGCACCGCCGCGTTCTCCGCCCCCGCGCGTCCGATCGCGACGGTGGCGACGGGGACGCCGCCCGGCATCTGCACGGTGGCGAGAAGCGCGTCGAACCCCTGGAGCGGCGTCGACGCCACCGGGACGCCGATGACCGGCAGCGTGGTGTAGGCCGCGACGACGCCGCCGAGGTGCGCGGCGCCGCCCGCACCGGCGATGATCACGGCGAGACCGCGCCGCCGTGCCGTCTGCGCGTACTGCATGACGGCCTTCGGCGAACGGTGCGCCGAGACGACCTGCACCTCGTACGGGATCTCGAAGCTCGCGAGCCGCTCCGCGGCGCCCTCCATCGTGTCCCAGTCGCTGTCGCTGCCCATCAGGATGCCGACCTGCGGCCGGCCGTCACGCACCGCCATGCTGCCCGTCCTTTCGCTCCGCCGCCAGCGCGCGATGGCCGATGTCGCGCCGGAAGTGCATCCCCGGCCAGCGGATCTGGTCGACGGCGGCGTACGCCTCGGTCACCGCCGCGTCGATCGTGTCGCCGAGTGCCGTGACACCGAGCACGCGGCCACCGTCGGTGACCAGACGGCCGTCGTCGATCCGCGTACCCGCGTGGAAGACCGTGCCGTTGGCCCAGCCCGCGAGGCGCTCGAGCCCGTCGATCGGCCGGCCGCGCTCGACGGCACCGGGGTACCCCTCCGCGGCGAGCACGATGCACACCGCCGCGCGCGGGTCCCACTCGAGCGTCTCGCCGGCGAGCCGCCCCTCGCACGTGCGCGCGAGGAGGTCGAGCAGATCGGAACGGAGTCGTGAGAGGAGAACCTCCGCCTCGGGGTCGCCGAAGCGGACGTTGAACTCGAGCACCTTCGGGCGCCCGTCGTGCACCATGAGACCGGCGTACAGCACGCCCGTGTACGGCGTGCCCTGCTTCGCGAGCGCCTGAACGATGGGCTCGATGACCTGCTGCATGATCTCGCTCTCGAGCGCCGGCGTGACGATGGGCGTCGGTGAGTAGGCGCCCATGCCGCCGGTGTTCGCGCCCTGGTCGCCGTCGAGGACGCGCTTGTGGTCCTGGGACGGCGCGAGCGGCACGACGGTCGTCCCGTCCGAGAGCGCCATGAACGAGACCTCGTCGCCCTCGAGGAACTCCTCGACGACCACGCGGCTGCCGGCGTCGCCGAAGAGCCGTCTCCGCATGAGCTCGTCGATCGCCTCGTCGGCCTCGGCGACCGTGCGACAGATGAAGACGCCCTTCCCGCCGGCCAGGCCGTCCGCCTTGACGACGACCGGCGCGCCGACCTCGTTCACGTAGCGGGTCGCGTCGTCGGGATCGGCGAAGACGCCGAAGAACGCCGTCGGCACGTGCGCATGGCGCAGCAGCTCCTTCGCGAAGGCCTTCGACCCTTCGAGGCGCGCCGCCGCGGCCGTCGGCCCGAAGGCGCGGAGCCCCGCCGCCGCGAAGCGGTCGACGAGCCCCATGGTGAGCGGCAGCTCCGGGCCGACGACCGTCAGGTCGATCGCCTGCTCCTTCGCGAAGCGCAGGAGCTTCGCGAGGTCGTCGGCCGCCACGGGCACGCACTCCGCGACGCCCGCGATGCCGGCGTTGCCCGGGGCACAGTAGAGCGCGCCGAGCCGCGGGCTCTGCCGGAGCTTCCAGCAGAGCGCGTGCTCCCGCCCGCCGCCTCCCACGACAAGGACCCGCATGGCTCAGTGCCGGAAGTGCCGCACGCCGGTGAACACCATGGCGGCGCCGCGCGCGTCGGCCGCGCGGATGACCTCCTCGTCGCGCGTGCTGCCGCCGGGCTGGATGACCGCCGTCGCGCCGGCGGCGAGCGCCTCCTCGAGCCCGTCGGGGAACGGAAAGAACGCGTCGCTCCCGAGGACCGAGCCGTGGAGCGAGATGCCGAGCCGCTCGGCGCGGGCGCGCGCGGTGCGCACCGGCTCGACGCGCGAGGTCTGCCCGCCGCCGAGGGCGAGCGTGCGGTCGGCGAGGGTGAACGCGATGGCGTTCGACTTGACGTGCTTGACGACGCGCCACGCGAACGCGAGGGCGAGGAGCTCCTCGGGGGTCGGGGGCCGCCGGGTGACGACGCGCGCCTCGCGCGGATCCTCGATCGCGCGGTCCTGGTCCTGGACCAGCATCCCGCGCGCGACGCCGCGGACCGCGGGCGCACGGACCTCGTTCGCCTCGGGGTGCCAGCGGACGAGCCTCCGTTGCTTCTTGCGTTTCAGCAGCTCGAGGGCGTCAGGCTCGAAGTCGGGCGCGATCAGCACCTCGGTGAAGATCTCGTCGACCGCCCAGGCGAGCGGCAGCGTCCACGGCCTGGTGGAGACGACGAGGCCGCCGAACGGCGACTCGGGGTCGGTCGCGTAGGCCCGCTTCCAGGCCTCGAGCGGGTCCCGGCCGATCCCGACGCCGCACGGCGTGTTGTGCTTGAGGATCGCGACCGCCGCCCCCGGTGCGGTCCGGAACTCCTCGGCCAGGGCCAGGGCCGCGTCGATGTCGACCACATTATTATAGGAGAGCTCCTTGCCGTGGAGCGGCTCGGCGACCTTCAGGAACTCCCCGTACAGCGCCGCCGCCTGGTGCGGATTCTCACCGTAGCGCAGGTCGAGCGCTTTCGATCCACCCCGGTGGAACGACGAGCCGAAGGCCTCGCCGCGCGACCCGAGGTAGTCGGCGATCGCGCCGTCGTAGCAGGCGGTCGCGCAGAAGACCTTCTGGGCAAGGCGGCGGTTCGTGTCCGCGGAGACCGAGCCGCCCGAGGCACGGAGCTCGGCCAGGACGGGACCGTAGTCGTCGGGGTCGACGAGCACCGTCACGTGCGCGTGGTTCTTGGCCGCCGAGCGCAGCATCGACGGGCCGCCGATGTCGATCTGCTCGATCGCGTCATCGAGTGTCACATCCGAACGCGCGACGGTCTCGCGGAAGGGATAGAGGTTCACGGCGACGAGGTCGATCGGCTCGATGCCGTGCGCGCGCATCTCGGCGACGTGCGCCGGGACGTCGCGCCGGCCGAGAAGGCCGCCGTGGATCTTCGGGTGCAGCGTCTTGACGCGCCCGTCGAGCATCTCCGGAAAGCCGGTGTGGTCGCTCACCTGCGTCACGCGGAGGCCGGCGTCGGCGAGGAGCTTCGCGGTGCCGCCCGTCGACAGCAGCTCGACGCCGAGGTCCGCGAGGCCGTGCGCGAGCTCCACGAGCCCGCGCTTGTCGCTGACGCTCAGCAGCGCGCGCGCGATCCTAGGCATCGAACGCCTCGACGTACACGCGCGGCACGCGCTTCCCGACCGAGGTGAGGACCTCGTACGCGATGGTCTCGACCCAGCCGGCCACCTCGTCGGCCCAGATCGACGCGCCGTCCTGGCTGCCGAACAGGACGACCGGGTCGCCGTCGCGAACCTCGCCCGCATCCGTCACGTCGACCATCGTCTGGTCCATGCAGACCCGGCCCGCGAGCGGCGCGCGGCGCCCGTGCACGAGCACCTGGGCGCGGTTGGACGCGAGGCGGTGATAGCCGTCGGCATAGCCGAGCGGCAGGACGGCGATCGTGCTGGGCCGCGCCGCCACCCACGTCCCGGCGTATCCGACCGGCGTTCCGGCGACGATCCGCCGGGTCTGCGCCACCCGCGTCCGGAGCCGCATCGCGGGCGCGAGGGGCGCGCGGGACGCGAGGTGCGCGGCGGGGGCGTAGCCGTAGAGCATGATGCCCGGACGCACCATCGTGAAGTGGGCGGCGGGCGTCGAGAGGACGGCCGCGCTGTTGGCGAGGTGCACGTCGGCCGGACGCACGCCCGCGGCGGCGAGGGCGTCGACCGCGGCCCGGAACCGCTCCACCTGGGCCCGCGCCGTCGCCGTGTCCACGGCGTCCGCCGAGGCGAAGTGCGAGAAGACACCGGCGATGCGCAGCCCCGGCAGGTCGCGGACGGCCGTGCCGAAGCCGCCGACGTCGGCCGGGTCGAGCCCGAGCCGCGTCATCCCCGTCTCCACCTTTATATGGATGCTGGCGGTCCGGCCGAGGGCCCGCGCGGCCCCGGCGAGCGCGTCCGCCGCCGCCCGCGTCCAGACCGCGACCTCGAGGTCGCCCGCGACGGCGTTGGCGGCCTCGCCCGGGAACGCGCCGCCGAGGACGACGACCGGTCCGCCGACACCCGCGTGCCGGAGCTCCATGCCTTCCTCGACGGTCGAGACGCCGAGCGCGCTGGCGCCGGCCTCGACGAAGGCGCGCGCCGCGGCGACGGCGCCGTGCCCGTAGCCGTCGGCTTTGACGACCGCGAGGACCTTCACGCCGGGACCGACGAGCTCGCGCGCCGCGCGGAGATTCGTCCGCAGCGCCCCGAGGCTCACCTCGGCGACCGTGGGCCTACCCTGGTTTTCGAGCATGGAGCGGCAGCGGAGAAAGGTGTCCCAATAGCAAATGGGTCGCCCCCATTCCACTCGGACCCGCTCACCTGTTAGGTTCGCCTCGATGGCCACGGATTCGCCGCGCCTGGCGATCGTCGGGTCGGGCTTCTCCGGCCTCTGCCTCGGCATCCGTCTGAAGCAGCTCGGCATCGACTGCTTCACGATCTTCGAGAAGGCGGATCGCCTCGGCGGGACGTGGCGCGACAACACGTACCCGGGCGCCGCGTGCGACGTGCCGGCGTTCTCCTACTGCTTCTCCTTCGAGCAGAAAACCGACTGGTCGCGGAAGTGGGCGCCGCAGGAGGAGATCCGCGACTACATGGATCATTGCGCGCGGAAGTACGACGTCCTCCGCCACATCCGCTTCGGGTCGGAGGTCGCCGGGGCGCGCTGGGACGACGACGCGGCCGCCTGGCGCATCCGCACGGCGAGCGGTGCCGAGACGACCGCCGACGTGCTGGTGAGCGCCGTCGGGCAGCTGAACCGGCCGGCGATCCCGCCGATCCCGGGCCTCGAGCGGTTCCGGGGCGAGCGCTTCCACTCGGCTCGCTGGAACCACGCGTACGATCTCGCCGGCAAGCGCGTCGCGGTGATCGGCAACGCGGCGAGCGCCATCCAGTTCATCCCGCAGATCGCGCCGCGTGTCGCGCACCTCACGATCTTCCAGCGGAGCGCCAACTGGATGCTGCCGCGCGGCGACCGCGCCTACCGGGCGTGGGAGAAGTGGCTCTGCGGCCACGTTCCCGGCGTCGCGCGGCTCTACCGCTGGTGGATCTGGGCGAACCTCGAGATGCGCTTCCCGCTCTTCCGCGGCAGCCGCATGCTCGCGAAGGTCGTCGGTCGCCTGGCGGAGCGGAACATCCAGGACACGATCGCCGATCCGCGCCTCCGCGAGGTCCTGCTGCCGGACTACCCGATCGGCGGGAAGCGCATCCTGATCTCTGACGACTACTACCAGGCGCTCGGTCGCGCGAACGTCGAGGTCGTGACGGACGGCATCGACCACGTTCGCGAGGACGCGGTGGTCGGCCGCGACGGCCGCGTGCACGCCGTCGACGCCATCATCCTCGCGACCGGCTTCGAGTCGACGGCGTTCCTCGCCCCGATGGCCATCGAGGGCGCCGCCGGACGGCGGCTCGACGCGGCCTGGGCCGACGGCGCGCGCGCGTACCGCGGCATCACGGTCGCCGGGTTCCCGAACTTCTTCATGATGTACGGCCCCAACACGAACCTCGGCCACAACTCGATCATCTTCATGCTCGAGTGCCAGACGCGCTACATCGTCGAGGCGATCGAGACGCTCCGCCGCCGCGGGCTCGCGTACCTGGACGTCCGCCCCGAGGCGATGGCGGCGTACAACGCCCGGATCGAGCGCGAGCTCGCACGCACGGTGTGGGCGGCAACGGAGAAGAGCTGGTACAAGATCGCGAGCGGCCGGATCACGAACAACTGGTCCGGCACGACGACGCGCTACTGGTGGACGACGCGGCGCTTCGACCGCGCGCAGTACCGGCTGGTCGCGCGCGCTGGGTCGGTCGAGCGCTCTCGATCGGCCGCCTGACGCTACCGCCGCGGCCCGCGATGCTGGCGGAAGAAGTCGAGCATCGTCACGGTCCACGACGACGGCCAGCGCGTATGGTTCTGCGACCCTTCGGTGTATCCGCGGGGATTGTCCGCGAAGTTCACGTCGGCGTCGGGATTCGTGCCGCACCCGGGGTCGCAGGTCAGCACCTGCTGCTGCGAGCCGTCGATGATGACATCGGTGAACGGCGTCCGGAGCGGCAGGAGCTGGCTCATCAGCAGCTCGCCGTTCGGGCAGATGCCCGCGATGTCGCACGCGTTGTGGACGTGGAGGATCGGCAGCCGCCGGTGGGGGACCTGGAGCTCCGCGAGGCTGCGCGCCCGGTGCGCCACCGGGTGCTGCGGGCACGGGTCGTTGAACGCCTCGAACGGATCGGGCCCCGTGTACACCGCCGCCGCGGCGATGCGGCGGCGGCTGAGCGCATAGAGGAAGCCCATCGCGGAGCCATTCGACCATCCGGTGAGATAGATGCGGCGTGTGTCGACCTTGCCCGTGGCGATCTCCACGTCGATGAAGTGATCGATTGTCGCGGCGTCGACGTTCTGCGGATAGGTAACGCCGCCCGCCACGACGTCGCGCCCGCGACGCTCGAGTTGGCGGTACCAGTTGTCCCAGCCCGTCCCCTGGTCGTCGGGCTGCGGGTAGTAATGCATCGTCGCCCGCCCTTCGGGCGCCACGACGATGAAGCCGGGCCGCGCCGGGTCGTCGGTCAGATTCGCCGTCGTCTGGTAGTCGAGGATGTTCGTGGCGACGGCGAGCGTGTCGGCCGTGAAGAGCGACGGATGGAGGTAGACGATCAGCGGCAGCGGCTCCGTGGGCGCCGCCGACGCGGGCTCGTAGAGACATGCGTGGCGCGTCGTGCCGTCGGCGTCGGTCCAGGGTGCCATCATCGTCCCGTTGACGCACCCGAGCTGCGTCAGGTCCTGGACCATCGGGCGCGGGGAGTTGCCGAACGGATTGCAGCCATCCGCGGCGGCGGTGGCGGGCAAGGCCATGACAATGGCCACGCAGAAAAGAAGACGCGCTCGCAGGTTCGTCATCGTGCCTCCGCGCGGTGTCCGTCCGGACTCCGGCGATCGGCTCGTAGCGCGTTCTCGCTCGGCGCGGCAGTGCCGTCATGAGGGGAGCGGGCCGCACCGGAGGACGTGACGGCACGCGCGCCACCCGCTTGGGCTCCCCGGCAAAGTCGCCGTTACCGCGACGGCGCCAACTACTGTCAGGTCCGCGGCAAGCAGACCAGCTTCAGGGTGTCGCGATGGCAGCGACTTGTTGTCAGACTGAGACCAATGCAAGATGCACCGCGAGTGCCCGATCGAGGGCGCGCTGGGCATCGCTCGAGACGCGGCCCGCTCGTTTGACGACTCGACTGCGGTCGTAGGTCATGACCATCGACGCGTTCGCGACCCTCGCGTCGGTGAGGTTCGAACGTGGCCTGCGGATATCGACCACGTACGCTCTCGCCGCACGCTCCCTGGTATGGGCTTGTGTCGGAACGACGGTGACGGCTTGACCGAACCGATTGGCGATGTCGTTCGACACGACGACGCAGGTTCGCGTCTTTCGCGGCTCGACTCCCACGGACGGATCGCACTGGATCCAGACGATGTCACCGCGGCGGACCTCGACGGGCTCACGTTTCATCGTCGAGCAGATCGAGCTGCGACGACTCGAGGTCTTTCAGAAGCGCGCGGGCGTCCGCCCGTCCGGCCGCGTAATCCGCGGCGAGCCGCTTGCGGCGCTCGGCCGCCTCGCGGCGCGCCAGGCCCTCGCGCAGGATCTCGGTCGCCACCCTGGCACGCGGCCTCCCGACCCGTCCGCTGTGCCGATCCAGCTTCTGAAACGTGTCAGCGTCCAGTGTCAGATTGAGTCGCGCCATGACACTATGAATAGCACGCGTTTCACCTCTGGGACAACGGTGGCAGTGGGCGATGGCGGATCACGCAGTGGCGCACGGGCTCCCGAGGTGGCCGCGATACATTCGGTTATCACACGCACGATTGTCAGGCCCGCACCGAGCCGCTATCGTCGCGCCGTAGCGTGCAGGTGGTCGTGAACGATGAGCCGCGCGAGCTGGCCGAGGGAGCAACCGTGGCCGATCTGGTGATCGCCCTCGGGCTCGGGCCGCGCCGCATCGCGGTCGAGGTGAACCGCGCCGTCGTGCCGCGGGCGGATTACGGCGCCACCGTGCTGCACGCCGGCGACGCCGTCGAGGTCATCAACTTCGTGGGTGGCGGATGAGCGATCCCTTCGTCCTCGCCGGACGCGAGTATCGCTCGCGGCTGATCGTCGGCACCGGCAAGTATGCGTCGTTCGCCGAGACGCGGCGCGCGGTCGAGGCGGCGGGGGCCGAGATCGTTACGGTCGCGGTCCGGCGCGTGAACATCACCGACCCGGGCAAGGAGAACCTGCTCGACCACCTGCCGCTCGACCGCTTCACGATCCTGCCGAACACCGCAGGCTGCTACACGGCCGAGGACGCGATCCGCACCTGCCGCCTGGCCCGCGAGGCCGGCGTCGGGACGCTCGTCAAGCTCGAGGTCATCGGCGACGAGAAGACGCTCTTCCCGGACATCGCCGCGACGATCGAGGCGGCGCGTGTGCTCGTCCGCGAGGGCTTCCAGGTCCTGCCGTACATCACGGACGACCCGGTGGCGTGCAAGCGCCTCGAGGAGATCGGCTGTGCGGCCGTGATGCCACTCGCGGCGCCGATCGGCTCGGGGCTCGGCATCCGGAACCCGTTCAACCTTCGCATCATCGTCGACCAGAGCCGTGTCCCGGTGATCGTCGACGCGGGCGTCGGCACGGCGTCGCACGCCTCCGAAGCGCTCGAGCTCGGGTGCGACGGCGTCCTCATGAATACCGCGATCGCGGGGGCGAAGGACCCGATCCTCATGGCCGACGCGATGCGCCTGGCCGTCGAGGCGGGGCGGAAGGCGTTCCTGGCCGGCCGGATCCCGGCCCGGCTGCACGCCGCGGCGTCGAGCCCCCTGGACGGCCTCATCCGCTGATCTGCTATACGGTGCCCGTGCGCAGGGCCGCGCGCGGGACCGAGGACTGGTGGGCCCTCTGGATCGGCCTCGGGCTGGTCGCGCTGTCGCTGCCGGTACTGGCCGGCGTCGACGTCCTCGGGTGGGCCGCGGCAACGCAGGTCTGGATCGTGCCCGCGAAGGCCGTCGCCGCGGTCTCGAAGGCGTACGCCGCGCTCCCCGGGCTCGTGAGCCTCGCCTTCACCTACCTCTTCCTCCTCGCGGCCATGAGCCTCGGCGCCGCCGCCCTCGGGCTCGACGTCGGCCGCTTCGTCGCGGGCTTCAGCGCCATCTTCTGGGCGAGCTGGCTCTGCTGGCTCGCGGGCAACCACGCCTACATCGCGGCGACGCCCGACAAGCGCGCAGGCTTCGGCATCGCGTGGTCGCTGGCGCTCACCGGCGAGGCCGGCTTCATCATCGCGCTCGTCGCCGGCCTCGTGGTCGGCAACTTCCTGCCGCGCGCGGCCGCGGCGCTCGCCGAGGCGACGCGGCCGGAGTGGTACGTGAAGACGGCGATCGTCATCCTCGGCGCGTCGCTCGGCGTGCAGGCGGCGGGCGCCCGCGGGCTTGCCACGGCCGTCCTCTTCCGCGGCCTCGCAGCGATCGTCGAGGCCTACCTCATCTACTGGGCGGTCGTGTACCTGGTGGCGCGCCGGGTCTTTGGCCTCACGCGCGAGTGGGCCGCGCCGCTGGCATCGGGTGTCAGCATTTGCGGCGTATCGGCCGCGATGGCGACGGCCGCCGCGATCCGCGCGCGCCCTATCGTCCCCATCATGATCTCGTCGCTCGTCGTGCTGTTCGCGGTCGTCGAGCTGCTGATTCTGCCGTTCGCGGCGCAGACGTTCCTCGCCCATCAGCCGATGGTGGCGGGCGCGTGGATGGGGCTCGCCGTCAAGACCGACGGCGCCGCCGTGGCGAGCGGCGCCATCACCGACGCGCTCATCCGCGCGAAGGCGGCCGGCGCGGGCATCGTGTACCAGGAGGGGTGGATCCTCCTCACGACGACGACCGTCAAGGTGTTCATCGACATGTTCATCGGCGTGTGGGCGTTCGTCCTTGCCGTCGTGTGGACGTCGGCGATCGACCGCTCCGGGAGCGCCCGCGCATCCGATATCTGGCATCGCTTCCCGAAGTTCGTGCTCGGCTACTTCGTGAGCTTCGTCGTGACGCTGCTGCTCGTGGTGGCGCGGCCGGGCCTGCTCGACGCCGCCAAGATCGCGACCGCCGAAACCAACGTGTTCCGCGTGCTCTTCTTCGCGATGACGTTCTTCACGATCGGCGTCGCCTCGGATTTCCGGAAGCTCCGCCAGGAGGGCATCGGGCGGCTCGCACTGGTCTACGTCGTCTGCCTCTTCGGGTTCATCATCTGGGTAGGGCTCGCGGTGTCGTGGATCTTCTTCCACGGCATCGTGCCGCCGCGCGCGTGATGGAAGAGCCGCTGCTGCCGGCCGAGGTGAAGCTGATCGCGTGGAGTCTCGTGCTCGGCGTGGCGCTGCTCGGGCTCCTCGTCTGGGTGAGCAATGCCTTCTTCGCCCCCTAGGCTCGTCCTCATCACCGACCGGCACGGCACGGCGGTGGTCGAAGCCGCGCTCGACGCGGGACTGCCCGCCGTGCAGCTCCGCGACAAGGAGCTGCCCGGGCGGCCGCTCCTGGCGCTCGCGGAGCGCCTGCGCTTGGCGACGGCGCGCACCGGCGCGCTGCTGTTCGTGAACGATCGCGTCGACGTCGCGCTCGCCGTCGGCGCCGACGGTGTACAGCTCGGCACGGGCTCGATGCCGGCCGACGTCGCTCGCCGCCTGCTCCCGGCGGGCACGCTGATCGGCGTCTCGACGCACGCGCCGGGCGAGGCCTCCGCCGGCGCCG
>VBKG01000518.1 GCA_005879585.1 Deltaproteobacteria bacterium
GTTGCCCTGCGGCGGCTGGCCAGGATCCGTGCCGAGGGGCGTCGTGTCGAACCCCGGCCAAGCCGTGTGGATGTGCTGCTTCTTCCACACGCCGGTTCGATCAAAGACGCCCCAGCCGTCCGGATCCTTCCCGATATAGAAGGGGCTGCCGCGATCGGTCACGCTGCAGCGCGCCTCGGGCGGGTTCCGGTCGAGACACGACTCGCGATACGTGTCGTCCGCGACCACGAATTGGCCATCGTGCCCGAAGCCGCGCGGGAAGAAGCAGAGCGGGCCGTTCACGTGCCGGCCGACGCGGGGCGGCGTGCCGGTGATGCTGTCGGGATTCGCCGGGTCCGGGTCGATGAATACGTACTTGGGCGGGAACGCGGTCCCGTTCACCAGGTACGCGTCCATGAACTCGCCCTGCGCGTTCAGCACCACGTCGAAGGCGCGCGCGAACGCGCGCGGGAGGAGCAGGAACGCCAGCGCGACGGCGAAGACGAGCGCCGGACGGCGATGTTCGCTCGACATCACGAATTCCCCCTCGGGAGCTCGTGGCATTGGACGGTTCTCCGAGGTCGCCATGTTGCCCGCGCCATGCGTACGACCGCAGGCGGAACGGGTCAATCACCATCGACGCCGGGCCCGACGGAGCCTGTCAACGAAGACGCCCTCAGAACGACTGTCGCGTGCCGAAGAGAAACTGCACGTCACCCGGATCGCGGTCGGCACGCGTCGCGATCTCGATGTACGCGAGCGACGGGAAGAAGCCCATGAAGTCGTACACCGCACCGAGGCCGACGCCGACCCCGACGGCCCAGTTTCGCGGATCATAGGTGGCGCCCGCCGAGTTGCTCACCTCGCCGGTGTCGACGAACAGCCGCGCCTGTCCCCGCCGCAGCACCAGCAGGTCGAGGAGGTTCAGGTCGAGCTCCGGATAGATCGTTTGTCGCAGCTCCGTGCGCACGAGGAAGATGTTCCGGCCGAGCTGCTTCTCCGCGCCGATGCCACGGATGGAGCGTGAGCCGCCGAGGCTGAAGAGGGCCTGCAGCGGCGCGCGGCTCGAGCCGATCCGCTCGCCGAAGCCGTTGGTGACCTCGCCGGCGACGATCGTGCGCGGCGTCCAGAGCGCATGCGTCAGCACCAGGTTGGCACCCCAGTCGGCGTAGTCGAAGCTGCTGCCCACCTCGCGACCGAACCAGTCGCCGAAGAGCCGGACGGCGCGCTCGTGCGTCGGGTTATCGAACGCGGCGAGGTTGTTGTAGTCGTAGCGCAGCCCGAGGCCGTTCAGGTGGCCGCGGGTGCGCACCTCCGGGTGGCGTTCGTCCTTGAAACTGCCGTCGAGCGCCTGGATGTCATAGAACGCGAAGAGGTTGTGGCGGTACAGCGTCGGGTCGTTCTGCTCGCCCCAGTGGAGGCGCGGCCCGACGTCGACCCCGACGCTGCGGTTCGTGTAGAAGCCGGCGACCCCGATGTCCTTCCGGTAGTCGTAGCGCTGGCGGCCGACGAGCAGCCCCGAGATGCCGAACTCGGTGGAGCTCACCTCCACCTCGGCGGTGTCGAAGACCACCTGTGGCGTCGGCGGCCGCGCGTCGTCGGCCCGCGTCGTCTCGATCAGCGCGCGGTCCGGATCGATCACCGCCTGGTGCACACGCTGCTCGGTCACGGCCGTGAGGCGTCCCTGGTCCCCGCTCCCGTCCCAGCGCATCCGCACGGGCTGCCCGCCGACGCTGCGGAGCTCCACGTCGACCGGCTCGTGGATCTCGCGACTCGCCTCGCGTCGCACCGTGACCGTGCTGCGGAACCGGTCCCCCTCGCGTTGGTTCAGCTCGACGCCGGCAAAGTCGTAGTTGACGTCCGGATACGGCTGCAGCCACTGCGCGAAGAAGGGCCCGAGGTCGCGCTCGGCGGTCTTCGCCGCGCAGGTGCGGAACGGCAACGGGCCGCCGAGGCAACGGTCGACGACGCGCGCGAAGGTGGCGTCGCCCAGCTCGTGCCGCAGCTTGCTGATGATCACGTGCCCCGGCGGGAGGTCGTTGTTGAAGGTCGTGATCTGCTCGTGCAGCGGATCGGGGCTCGGCGAGCGTTCGAAGAACGCGTCGACGAAGGGGATCTTCGGCGCGGTCTCGAAGCGATCGACGACGGCGAAGACATTGAACAGCTCGATCCAGTCCTGCACGCTGCGCAGCCTGGGCCGCGTGGCCTGTCGATAGGTGCGCGCCATCTCGTACGAGAGGCCCTCGCTGGTCCAGGCGAAGTCGCCGGGCGACTCGCGCTCCGCCCAGCGCGGACGGAGGAGCTCGGCATAGATCGCCTGCGCGAGCTGCGCCTCGTGGAACGGCCGCAGGAGCGGGAAGAGCTTCAGCGCGCGGTCCGAGAGGACGACCATGCCTTCGCCGGGCGCCGACAGCGCGAGCCGCAGCGGAGCCTCGACGACGATCAGCTCGTCACGCACGGGCACGCCCGGCGGGCGCGCCTCGACGACCCGCCGCAGCGTGTCGCGCATGATCTCGAGCTCGGTCGGCCCGAAGGCGCGGCGGTCATGACGCACGGGCGGCCTATGGAGGAAGACCACTCGCGTGGACGCGACGTCGACCTCGTCACGCACCAGGCTCGGCGCCGCGACGAGGCTGAGATAGCGCACCCCGCGCACCTCGGCGTGGATCGGTGAATCCGGGTGCCCGAACTCCTGACCATTGAGCACGACCGCGAGCTCGGGCTCGACCCGCAGCCGGACGTCGAAGTCTGCCAGCTCCGGCAGTCCGTGCACCTCCCACGTCCCGTCGGGCCGCGGCGCCGCGAGCGACGGATACCAGCCGCCGACGGCGGTGAGCATGCCCTCGAAGCGGCCGAAGCTCCCGAAGCGCGTCGGCACGGTCGTCTCGAAGCTCACGCGCACCGCGGCCGTCGCCCCCGGTGCGAGCGGTCGAGGCAGTGCGACCCGCAGGAGGCAGCCGTCCGGGACGCCGGGCTGCGTGAGTGCCGCCACCCGGGCGAGCGCGCCGTCGATCAGGACGTCCTGCACGGTCATCGATCCCGGGTCGAACTCCTCGTACGGGTACACGAACGGCCGGTTCACGTCGGTGACCCCGGTGTCCGGCGTCGCGAAGCGGTTCGCGAACAAGACGAACACGAGCGCATCCACGGAATGCGCGCCGCGGTTGGTGAACGTGGTCTCGACCGTGCCGCGGATGTGGGGCGCGGTCCGTGACAGCGTCACGTCGAGGCGATGGTGCGGGCGCGTGCTCGGAGCGGCGGCGACGTCGCACGCCAGCGCCACCATGAAGATCGTAAAGCGACACCACGACGGCCGTCCGCCAGCAGGCATCGGGAGCCTCTAGCGGAAGCGCCGCGGGTGGGACAACTGCCTCAGTCGAGCGTGAAGCCGACCTTCATCGTCACCTGCCAGTACGCCACCTTGTTGTTCTCGATCGCGCCTCGGACCTCGCTCACCTGGAACCAGCGGAGGTTGTGGAGCGTCCAATTACGGCAGGTCGGGATTGTCGCACGCACCCGAGCAGAACTGTTCGACCGTCCCGTCGGGACGCAGGAACGCGTCGATCTGCTGGCCCATCTCGGGCGATCCCGTCGCGCCGTGGGCGCCGTTGTTGAACAGCGGCGGCTGGTTCGTGAGCGGCGGGATGCCCGACGCGCACATCGTGCGCGACGCAGGATCGCCCGCGCCCGGGCAGTCCGCGTCGGTCGTGCAGTCGGCGCCGCGGTCCGTGCCGCCCGGCGTGTGGCACTTGGACCCCCCGCGCATCGGGTCCACCTCGACGAAGACCGAGCCGTCGAACGGCGCCGCGCGTTCCGGGATCTGGAAGAAGCTCCGGTGCACCGGCGTCAGCTGCTCGATGCCGAGTGAGCGGACCATGATCTCGGTGCCGACGTTCGAGACTTCCGAGTCGTACGTCGCCATGTGGATCAGGACCTTGTGCGGGACGGGCGGGCTCGAGAGGTCGCCGGCCGCCAGGTGCGGCAGGTAGCCCTGCGGCTCGGCACGGTCCCAGAGCTGCTGGCCGAGCGCGACCAGCAGCTGCTCGTCGAGCCGATCGGGATAGCTCCCGCGGATGAGCCCGAGATACGGATTGAAGTCGATGCTCCGGTGCAGCAGCGTCGAGTAGTTGGCGGCTGGCACGGCGAGGAAGCCACGCGTGAAGTTCGTGGCGATCGACATGATCGCGATGCCGAAGATGCCGCCCTGGCTTCCGCCGGAGTAATAGGTCTCGGTGGTGTCGATGACGCCGGCCCCGCCGGCGCCGAGCTGGAAGGCGGGATGCGAGTTCAGGCCGGCGGCGGGGTCGCCCATCAGCCGCCCCATCAGCAGGTGGTTCAGGAAGCCCTGGTGCAGCCGTTCCGGGATGAAGTGGAACTTCGAGAAATCCTGCACGAGCGGCAGGATGGCGGGCACGAGGTCGTCGCCCGACATGCCCTGCATGTCGACGCCGCCGACGATGAAGTCGTAGGTGTTCGCGAGCACCGAGAGCGCGCCGACCTGCGTGCGGGAGCCGAGGAGGCCGTGGCCCCAGAGCGTCGGCCGGCCGGGCGCGCCGCCGACGGCGATGCGCGGGATGTCGACCACGAACGGCACGGTCGCGTAGCCGTTCTGCGCCGGCACGCCGCCGACGAGGTTCAGGCGCGACGCGGGCGCATCGGCGGTCATGAAGAGCGGCGCCTGGAAGGTGCCCGAGACGCGGGCGAAGATGTTGGCGTCGCGTCCCGTGTGGGACGGACCGTCGTCGACGTTCGTGACGGTGAACGTCGGCGTCGGGAGCGCGAACGCCTGGTCGCGCACCGAGACGATCCAGCCGGTGAGCGCCTGCGTGCTCGCGGTCGTGAAGTCCCAGGCGAGGACGAGCTCCTCGGGGTCGACGCCGTGGGCGGCGAGCGTCTGGAAGAGGGCGGCGAAGGCCGGCAGCCGCGCGCCGATCGCCGCGCCGCACGCCGTGCCGCAGGCGCGGGCGATGTCGGCCTGGGTACCGCCGTCGCGCAGCGCCCGGAAGGCGAGCCGCGGGCGGATCGGATTGCCGAGCGTATCGACCAGGTTCCGAATGGCGACGACGTAGCGCGTCCCGTCCTCGAGCCGTCGGCCCGGGCGGATGATCAGCGCCTTCCGCGTCACGTCGTTCGTGTTGGCGTCCATCTCGGCGAAGTGGAGGACGCGGTCGCCGGTGGCGGCCTTCATGAGGACCGTCGGGTGATCGGCGTCGAGCGAGCGGACGTAGTTCGTGTGGAAGGCGACGTTCGAGGCCGCGAGGTCGACCGGCGAGCCGGTGTCCGGGAAGAGCGCCATGATCATCGGTCCCGGACTGAAGCCGTCGAGCGTGTTCCAGTCGGTCGGGTCGACGTGTACCCCGTGCGTGTTCATC
>VBKG01000519.1 GCA_005879585.1 Deltaproteobacteria bacterium
CAAGGGCAGAGTTGGGCATTTCCAGCATGATGCTGCACACGTCCTTGTCGATGAAGAAATCGTCGCTGGTGAACTGCAGATCGTTCAACGCCCCCCGCGTATCGAAGAAGAAGGGATCGCTGCGCCAGCCCGCGAAGAAGCGGTAGCGGCCGGCCTCTGTCACGCGCGCGTCCCGACCCGTCGACACAGGTGCTGCTTCGATCATGACCTGGCCGCTGTCACCCGTTTCGGCGGCCTGCGCACCCTCGACGCGCCGCACGGTCGCGGTTTGCGGCCCGTCCGCGGAGGACGAGAAGCGCACCCGATATGCGATGTCGGCGACGGCATCGCCGTTCGTATCGATCCTGAGCTCGTACAACGCCTTGGGCGCGAACGGCTCGCGCGTGGTGGACCCCGCCGGGTTCACGGCGGCGGAAGGATGGACGTTCATGATCAGGATCGATTTGTCCGCCTCGCTTGGCTTGGGGAAGGCATACAAATCCGTGAGGTCCAGGCGCGCGTCCCCGTGCGGGAAGCCGAAGTCGGGACCGGAGTAATGGTGCGACATGGATCATTCACTCGTCTGTCCCGCGCATGCCGGGGCAGAGGGGAAGCCAGCGTCCGGATTTCGCGCGACGACGAAGTCGCAGCCGAGGGCGCCGCCGTGGCGCGCGAGGATCTGCTCCATCGCGCAACGGTACTGCGTATAACCGGCGTCGTCCGTCACTTCCAGGCCGAACAACGTCGTGTGCGGTCCGGCGTCAGCGGCCATGCGCATATCCGCCGTCGACCGCGAGCGTCGTGCCGGTCACGAACCCGGCCGTGGCCAGGAAGATCGCCGCGTCCGACGTGTCCCGCACTTCGCCGATCCGCCCGAGCGGGTGGATCGACGCCAGCGAGTCGGGGTTCTCGACCAGCGGCGTCCGGATGATGCCCGGTGCGAGCGTGTTCACGCGGATGTCGTGGCGCGCCAGCTCCGCGGCGAGGGACACCGTCAGCGCATGGACGCCGCCCTTGCTCGTCATCGCGGCGGATACCGGGATGCCGGCCATCCCCTGCTCGACGAGCGCGGCGCCGACGTTGATGATCGAGCCACCCTTGCCTTCGATCATGAGCGGGACGACTGCCTGCGTGACCAGGTACGTGCCCTTCACGTTCGTCTCGAAGAAGCGCTCCAGGTCCTCCGCGGTGCTCTCGAGGAAGGGTTTCGCGGCGAAGATGCCGGCGTTGTTCACCAGCACGTCGACGCCGCCGAGACGTTCCCGTGCGGCGTCGGCCAGGGCACGTCCGGTGGCGGGATCGCCGACGTGGCCCGGCACGGCGACGATCCGGGCCGAGTCGCCGAGCGTCCGGCGAGCGCGCTCGAGCTTGTCCGGATCCCGGCCGTTGATCACGAGGCGGGACCCGCGGGCCAGGAACGCGCGGGCCATGTCGAGCCCGATGCCGCTTCCGGCTCCGGTGATGATCACGCGGTCGATGCGATCGGTCATGTGATGTCTCCTTTCGCGTTTACCCGTACCGTCGTCGACCAGAACAAGAAAATGGTATGTGGCCATTGACTCCATAACCTCCGGTTCTGTATCGTCGGCCGCATGACGTACGATCAGCTCGTCGCGTTCACCAGCGTCGCGGCGGAGGGTACGTTCACAGGCGCGTCGAATGCGTTGCACAAGTCGCAGCCGGCGGTGAGCAAGCTCATCCGCAATCTCGAGGGCGAACTCGGCGTCGTGCTGTTCGATCGCACGCGCTACCGCGCCACGCTGACCGACGCCGGGAGCGTCTTCTACGAGCGCGCTGCCGCGGTCGTCGAGAGCACGCACGCGCTCCGCGGGTTCGGGTTCGCGCTCGGCGGAAAGGTCGAGGCGATCGTCAGGCTGGCGGTCGAGGCGGTCACGCCGCTCGACCCGATCGTGAAGATCCTCCGCGCCGCCGAGGCGCGCTTCCCGTCCGTCCGAGTCGAGCTCCACACGGAACGGCTCGCGGGCGCCGCCGAGGCGCTGCACGAGCGGCGCGCCGACGTCGTCGTCGCCACGATGCTCGGCATCGATGCGGCGAAGGTCGACGCGGTGCCCTTCGGCCGCGTCCGCATCGTGGCGGTTGCGCGCACGGACCATCCCGTCGCGACGCGCCGCCCGCCGATCCCACCTACGCTTCTGCGCGCGCACCCCCAGATCGTGCTGCGCGACAGCGCGCAAGGCTCGTCGCGGCCAGCGCTGAACGTGCTCGAGGGCGGCCTCCGGTGGACGGTGACGGACATCGGCGCGAAGAAGGAGCTGATCCTCGCCGGCATGGGGTGGGGCGGCCTCCCGGAGCACCTGGTCGCCCGTGAGCTCGCAGACGGCACGCTGAAGGCGCTCGTCGTCCCGGAATTCGCGGAGGCCATGGACCTCTTCGCGATCCGCCGTCGCGACCGCGCGCACGGCGTCGTCGCGACCGCTCTGTGGGAAGCGCTCGGGTCCGCCGGCGCGAAGCCCGAACCGCCGCGCGCGCGCCGGCGCGGCCGGACGCGTACGCACCGCTGAACAGCGCGGCGGTCGTCGCTAGCGTGCGGCGGTCAGCGTCGAACCTGAAACCCGTCGCGTCCGCCACCAGCAGCGGCGCCGCGAGCTGCTCGGCCCGACGCTGCGCCTCTCGCCCGGGCGCGGCGGCGCGCCGGCGGTCGCCGCGTGCGTTGAGTCGCACGAGGACGCGCGCCCATGTG
>VBKG01000151.1 GCA_005879585.1 Deltaproteobacteria bacterium
CGATCGACCCACGATCCGCGCGACGGTCGACGGCGGCATCCGGGTGGTCGCTGACGTCGATTCATGCGGCGTGCGCTCGCTGGTGCCGTCTGTCTGACAGCCGCTTGCGCCCTCGTCCATCGCGGGACGCCGGCCGGCGACGCCCTCCGAGCGCGCCGCCTCATGGTGCCGGTCGCCGGTGTGTCGCCGGCCGACGTGCCGGATACGTTTCGCGCGAGGCGCGGCTGGCGCGGCATTCACGGCGCCGTCGACATCGTTGCGCCTCGCGGCACCCCGGTGGTCTCGGCGGACGACGGCCGCGTGCTTCGGCTCCGTCGCAATCGCAAGGGCGGCATCACGCTGTACGCCACGGACCCCACGCAGCGCTTCATCTATTACTACGCACACCTCCAGGCGTACGGCCGGGGGATCACGCCCGGCTGCCGTCTCGTCCGCGGGCAGGTGATCGGTTTCGTCGGGACGACGGGAAATGCCGCTTGGCGCGAGCCGCACCTCCATTTCCAGGTGATGGTGCGCGGACGTGGACGGCGGCTCGGCGGTGAGCCCATCGACCCGCGGCCGTTCTTCGTCAGCGGCGGGCGCGCCCGATGAGCGCGCGGCCGGGAGCGCGTGACCGAGACCTTGCCCCTCGGCCGGTCTCCGAGGCATGTAGCGGCGCGCGCCGCGCGGCTGCGCGGGCAAAGGAGGTCCGATGAGCCCGTCGATCCTCGCAGTGATCTGCTTCGCGACATGGACGATCCTGATGGCACTCGTGATGGTCAACCATCGCGTGTTCTACGTCCTCACCGGACGCCGGCGAATCAACACCTTCACCCCGGATGGCGTCGCCGTGTCGCCCTTCCAGGCACGGGCCTGTCGAGTCCACGCAAACTGCTACGAGAACCTCCCCGTGTTCGCCGCGCTCGTGCTCGGGGCCGTCGTTTCCGGCCGCAGCGCGGTTACCGACTCCCTGGCGATGGTCGCCGTCTACGCGCGCATCGTGCAGTCGACCGTGCACCTCGTTTCGACGAGCGAGATCGCGGTCTCGATTCGCGCGACGTTCTGGACGGTGCAGATCGTGATCATGATCTATTGGGCCGTCCGGCTCCTGCTCGGCTGAACCGCGTCGACGAGGCCGCCGACTCGGCGGCCTCTCCCCTCATCGCGGCGCCAGGCATCCTCACCTTTCCCGCGCTTGCTCCTCCATTGCCGTGAGCGCTTCCGCGCCCGGTCGATGATACGAAACGCTGCCCATGGACCGACGCACCACCTTCGGCCGCATCGCCATGCTCGCCTGCGCGATGCTCGGCGTTGTCCAACCGGCTGGCGCGCGAACGTCGACGCTGCTCGGAAGCGATCACGGCGGGCACTACTGGTTCGGGTACTGCCAGGACCAGCCCGACGACACACCGCTTCCGCCGGATCCCCGGTCGCTCGTGACGCCCACCTACGACAAGGCGGTCGCGTTCAACGTCGCCTGGCATGCGTGCCTGGCTCGGCAGCCGGCGACCTGCGGCGAGCTGCGTGCGTTGGCCGCTGCCGGCGGCCGGTTGCTCCGCGGCACCGGCGACGTCGCGGCGGGATGGCAGTTCAGCGGCGACCATCCGTCGAGCATGTTTGCGGTCCCCGCGGACCAGTACAATGCGTTGTGGCTGCGCTGGGGGTTGCTCGGGCGCCCCGCGGATTTCGACCAGATCGTCGCCGAGCGCTACGGCACGCCGCTCAGCGCCGAGCGCAATCCGTACCCGCTGCCCGGCGAAGATCCGAATCTCACGAACGGCGGCTCCGGTCAGCTGCCGATGGCGTTGACGCAGACCCACAACGCCGACGGCAGCTGGAGCGGCAACATCGGAGTCACGTGCGCGATCTGCCACGGCGGCCAGGTCGGTACGGCCGCGGACGGACCCGGGCTCGGACCACTCTTCGGCAACAACGGGCTCGCCGACGTCAACCTGCTCCTCACCGAGCTCGGCAACGCGAACAACGGCTTCAACGTCATGAGCCTGAATCGCGTGCGGGGCAGCGGCAACATCACCAACTTCCAGCTCTTCGGTTTGCTCACGCTCTTCGATTTCCAGACCACCCTGCCGGCGATGGTGCTGAATCCGGGGCTCTGGACCTCGAGCAACACCGGCAGTGAAGATCCGCCGAACTGGTGGAATCTCGGCCACCGGCCGGCGAAGTTCTTCGATGCCGGCATGAGCACGGACTCCACGCGCATCGAGCTCTCCTGGTACATGCCGGGCGCCGCCACGCCGCAGTACCAGGAGGGGTACGACTGGGTCCTCGCTCACGAGTACGCGGGCAATACGTGGATGCTGAGCCTGCGATCGCCGGCCTACCCGCTGCCGATCGATACGAGGCTCGCGAAGAGGGGAGCGGTCCTGTTTCACAGGCTCGATCTGTGGGCGACCCGCCGCCACAATCCCGTGCCGCGGCCCGTAGGCGGCAACGGTTCGTGCGCGAGCTGTCACGGCGCGTACGCGCCGCGCTACGTGAACAATCCGCGCTTCCTCGCGACCCCGATGCTGGCCGGCATGGCCGGGAACGTCACGCCGATCGACATCATCAACACCGACCCCGCGCGCATGGAAGGGAACAGCGCGGCCGTCGAGAATGCGGCCAGGGCGAGCTTCTTCGCCTACTACGGCCAGGACGGGTGCGCGGAGAAATACAACCTCATCGGATATCTCGCGCAGCCGCTCTACGGCGTGTGGGCGTCGGCGCCGTATTTCCACAACGGCTCGGTGCCGACCGTGTGGGGCGTGCTCAAGTCCTCGAGTCGGCCGCTCTTCTGGCGCCGGATGTCCAGGCCCGCGCAACCAGGCGTCGTCATGGGGTACGAGACCGATCTCGCCCGCGCCTACGACCCCGTCACGCTCGGGTGGAGGTACGACGAGCTCCAATGCGGCTCGTCCGGGGTCACACCGTATCTGCAGTGCGACCCGAGCGATCCCTATGCGACGCCGCTGGTCGAGTCGTGGCTCGACATCATGTTCCAGAACGGGTCGCTGTCGTGGAACATGCTCGGCGGTCTGATGGCCCCCACACTCACCAACGCGCAGATCGAGGACCGGAAGATCTACAACACGCGCATGTACAGTCAGTCCAACACCGGCCACGAATTCACCGATGTGCTGACGGACCGCGAACGCACCGCGCTGATCGAGTATCTGAAGACGCTGTGACGACGCCAGTTTACGCACATCTTCCCCGAGTTGCACCTGTACCCAGCGGGTCCATCTACTAGCGTGGAGCGTCGACGCCGAGCTCCGCCGCGAGCGGTCGGTCGACGTACGGCGACGGGTCGCGATCGTGGCCGACGACGCGGCTGCGCGGCGACTGCAACTCGAATCGGCGTCGGCTTTCTGGTACAAGGCACCGTCGTGGTGGCCGTCACGTGATCGCGGGCGCGCTCGCGACCCTCGGGGCTCTCGTCCTCCGCCTCGTGGGCTGGCGAGTCGAGGGTCGAGTACCCGAGGGGATGATGAAGGCGGTGGTGATCGCGGCCCCGCACACGTCGAACTGGGATCTGCCGCTCATGCTGGCGGTCGCCTGGGTGCTCGGCGTCCGGCCAGCGTGGCTCGGAAAGCGGGAGCTCTTCCAGGGTCCGCTCGGCTGGGTACTGCGAAGGCTCGGCGGCCGTCCCGTGGACCGCGCCGTGCGTGGCAACGTGGTGGAGCAGGCGATCGCACGTTTCGATTCGACCGAGCGACTCTTCCTCGTTGTTCCGCCGTCGGGAACGCGCGCGCGGGCGCGGCACTGGAAGTCGGGCTTCTATCACGTCGCCCGTGGCGCCCGGGTTCCGATCCTGTGCGCGTTCCTCGACTACCGCCGGCGAACCGGGGGCATCGGTCCGGCATTGTCGGCGACGGGCAACGTGCCGGCCGACATGGAGCGGCTGCGGGCGTTCTACGGCGGCGTGACGGGCAAGTACCCGGAGAACGCAACGCCGGTGCGGCTGTCGGAGGAAGAGGGAGCGGCCGCGTAGCTACGTCAGTCGTCCACCGCGGCCGTGATCGCGTTCTGGAATAGGTCGAAGTTCCAGAGGAACTCGAGGTTCGCTCGGGGCGTCACCGGCGCTTCGCGCGACGCCTCGGGTGGGGCAGCTCTTGGCGCGCATGAAACAGCCGCAGTAGCCACACGTCGTCGCCCGCAATCGCGTACCAAACGATGAAGGGCACCCCGCGGAGGATCAGCTTCCGCAGCGGATCGCCGAGCGCCACCGGAGCGCCCATGGTCGGGAATCGCGCGAGCGCCCGCGTCGCTTCGTACACGGCCTCACGGAGGCGCAGGATCCAACGCGCGTCCCGATTCCTGTCGAGCCAGAGAACCTGCGCCTCCAGGTCGGCGAGGAAGTCGGGGTGCCGCCGGACCTGTGAGGGCACGGAGCGCCGCTACCGGCCGCGTCGACGGGAGCGCGCCAGGGCCCGATCGAACACCGCCTCGACCTGCGCCTCGGAGACCTCGCGGCGGTCGCCGGATTGAATCTTCTGCCACGTGGCCCACGCCTGGGCGCGCTGCCAGTGCTCGGCCTGCGTGAGCTCCTGCGCCTCCTCGATCTCCCGAACGCGCTCGCTCACCAATACCCGGATGGCCGTCGACAGCTTCAGCCCCCGTCGCTTTGCCTCCCGAGCGACGGTCCGCCGGAGCGGGGATGGGAGCACGACGCTCACGGGACCTGCCGCCCCGGCCGGGCTGGACGTCACGGACTTCCTGCGCATGGGACGCGTCGTCGCCATAGTGAAATCTACTATCTCGTTCGGGGTCCGCGCAACCGCCTGCGGAACGACCAAGACCGAACTTGCCCGCGCCGAGGAAGTCGTCTGTCGCCGATGGGAACTGCAGGACGGGACCGGCGCCCCAGATGATCCCGCCACGGCCCGGGGCCTTCGGCGAGAAGAACAGGCTCTGCACGATGTCGCCGAGACCGTCCTGCGTCGTCGGGCCGATCGTGTCGGTCTGGTGGATGATCGGGACGGTCGTTCGCGAGATGACATTCCAGCTCTCCGAGATCGAGATCGGAATGACCGGCTGCACGTTCGTTGGCGCGGCAATAATTCGCCGCTCGCCGCGCGTGGCGGTCGCCCAGTCTGCCGTCGTCAGCGGAAACACTACGCCTTTTTCACGTGGCGCCTGGCACGGCGCGTGCGTACCCGTGGGGGCGAGACGGCGAACGTCACGCGCTCAGAGGACGGTGAATCATGGCGCATGACGGTCGCCCGGGTGTCTCGTTGGTGGGGATCTGCGGGCTCCTGCTCGCGAGCGGGTGGCTCCTTCCCGAGCCGGCCGCGGCGGGCAGGCATACGGCGGCAGAGTGCCGGGCCGCCTGTGAAAGCAGGAACATCCCGGCGTCGTGCGAGTGGCTGACCCGTGTGCCGCAGCGCTGTATCCGCGACGCCGAGCGGGCGTGCCAGAGGAACCCCGTGCCCGGAGCCGCGCAGTGCCTTCCTCCGAAGGACCTGCCCGCGTGCGGAAGCAACAACAGTTGCCCGTACGGCTCTCTCTGCGTCGATGCGACCTGCCAGGTGGTGGGGTGCGGCAGCCATGATGGCGTCGCGGACTGTACCGGGAACAACGCGTGTAAGCACGACAAGTGCGTGGTCGCCGACTGCAGCGGCGCCACTGCAAACTGTCCCAAGGGCTTCCATTGCGCGGTGGAGAATTCGGAGTTCGGCGACGTCTCCGGTACGTGCGTCGCGGACGAGCCGGACGCGAGCTACTGCATGGCGGATACGGACTGCATCGCGCCCGGGGGCTTCAATCCGAAATGCCTGCAGGGCGTCTGCACGCGACAGGGCCGGCCTCTCGGCCGCTGCCAGACTAGCGCCGATTGCCCCAGGTGGTGTCGCCGCGGATTGCACACGATGCGCCCGTTCGGGTGTGATGTGGCCGGGATGTGCGTCTGCCCGGACTGCATCGACGGCGCCGAATGCGCCGGGTTGCTGGCATGCCGGTCGGGGCTGGTCGCCACCTGCCTCGCGCGCCCGAGCGGTACGTGTGTCTGCCGGAAGGCGCTGCGTTCCACGACCACGACGACGACGATCACCAGCACCACCGAGACGACAGCTACCGTCCCCCCGAGCACGACCAGCACGACGCTGAACACCGTCTGCTGCTGCAACTTCGAGGTCGGCGACAGCCAGTGGCACTGCATCCATTCCCCCATGCCGTCGCCGTGGCTGTGCGCCATCCCGTGGCCGGCGTGCTGTAGCGAGGCGTACACGGTGTGTCAGTGAGCTCACGCCTGGCGAGTTAGCGCGCCGGCGGTGCGATCGGCGCCATTTACCACGCCGAGACCGCCCTCCAAGCCCTCGAGCTGCCCGGGCTCCCGGAGGGGGGTCGGGTAGGGCGATGGCGCGGAGCGGGCTTCGCATGATGCCGCCGTCTCCATCGCCCTCCCTAAAATTCCGTACGGCGGGTTTTCCCCGGTACGGCTTCAAGGCCAGCCTGTCAGGTCGCGCCTTCCCGAGCACCTCGGCGGTTAAGCCTGCTCCCGGCATGCCCGCCTCCGCGCGCGGTTTGCAGCGACCCTTCGCCCACTTCCACACGACGTGCTGATCCGGCTCAGTGTCCGGACCCGGCCGCGCTTCCGTGGGCCGCTGTGCGAGCGGCATTGGTGCCGCTCTACCCCAGGGGTCCTTGGCTCCGGTCCGAGTTCTGTTGTCTCGGTCCATCGTCGCTTACTCCGACCCCATCCGCCGGTCTCGCCGGCACGCGGCGATTTCACGGCCCCGCCGCTTATACATGCGGAGAGTGCCCGCAGCTGGTAAACTCAGGGCTTCGGAGCGCGGACACCGCGACTGCCGCGAACGATGGACCGCGCATGTCTCCGGGAGGCAGTGGCATTGCGCGCCGCCGCGTCGAGCGCCGACGTCGCGCTCGAACCTGGATCGGCGGCTGCCGGGCCAGCAACACAGGGAATCAGGACTCGGAAGAGCGAGCCTTCGCCGAGCCGGCTGGTGACCGACACGCGGCCGCCGAGCGCCTCGGCGAGCTGCCGTACGATGCTCAGCCCGAGGCCGACACCGCCCGTGCCGCGCGTGCTGCTCGCTCCGAGCTGGTGGAAGGCATCGAAGATGTCTTCCACCTCCTCGGCCGGAATGCCGGGCCCCGAATCCGCCACGTCGACCGCTACCCACCCGGGCTCGGCGAGGTGTGTGTGCACGGCGATCGTGCCCACCTCGGTGAACTTGACGGCGTTGTCCACCAGGTTGCGAACGATCTCCTGGAGCTTCACGCGGTCCGTCTCGATCTCGGCGACTTCCGGGTCGACCGCCACGGTCAGCCCGACGTCGGGGCTGCGCAGGCGAGCGCTCTGGAGCGTCTGGATATCGTTGAGGAGCGGCGCGAGCGGGAAGCGCTCGACGTTGAGCGAGACCCTGCCCGAGCTCAGGCGGGTGAAGTCGAGGACGCTCGTGATGAGCTCGAGCTGGTTGCGCGAGTAGCGGTCTATGGTGCCGATCATCTCTGCCTGCGCCGGGGTCACGGCCCCGCCGGCACCCTCGGCAAGCATCTCGGTGTAGCCGAGGATCACGTTGAGCGGCGTGCGCAGCTCATGCGAGACGGTGGCCAGGAACTCGGACTTGAGGTGATTCGCCCGCTCCAACTCACGCACCTTCTCCTCGAGCGCGGCGCGACTGCGGGCGAGGCTCTCCGCCATCGCGTTGAAGGAGCCGGCGAGGCGGCCGACCTCGTCGCGGTTCCCCGCAGCGACCCGCGCCGCGAAATCGCCCCGGCTGATCCGGTCCGCGGCGTCGACGAGCGCGCGGAGCGGGCGTGTCATGGCGCGCGCGAGCAGACCCGCCCCGAGGACGCCGATCAGGGCGGAGAGGGCGGCGAAGACGGTCGCCATCGTGAGCCGCCGGCGTTGCAGCCCGTGGAGCGGCTCGAGCGAGAGGCCGACCGCCGCGGTACCGAGCGCGGCTGAAGGAGTCGCCCGACCGGCACGTACGATCGCCGCCCGGAACTCCCATACGTCGGCCCCGACGTCGCTCGGCGCGTTACCGTCGAGACCTTTGGGGCCGTGCGCGGCGGCCGCCGGCCGCTGTCCCGCGGCGGCGAGGAGCAGCCCCTGGCGGTCGAGCACCCGGGCGTAGACGACGCCGCTCGCCGCCCGCGCCTGGTCCACCAGACGCTGCACGCCGTCGACGTCGCCTTGCGCGAGAGCGTGCGCCGCCTCCCGTGCGACCTGCTCCGCGACCGAGCGCCCGCGATCGGCGAGATAGCCGCGGACGTGGTCGAGGTCGTGCCGCGCCAGCAGCCAGCTCTGGGCGATGCAGACGACCACCACGAGGACGGACGTCGCGACGGCGAGCCGCGCAGCGAATCCAGCGGGCAGCCGCAGCCTCATGAGATCACGGAGTCTGCAGCAATGGACATTCCCTTCCATGCGGCCAACCACCCACTCGGGCTCGTCCGGGGCACGTCATCATCCTGTCGAAGCGCCACTACAGTGACGGGGCAAATGCGTGATTCCACGCCTCGGCGTAGCCGCCGGGCCGCCGTCGGCGAGCACCGAAGGGCATAGTTCTTGCCGTAGCCTCCGAGACACCGTGCGACCCGTGTCCAGTCTCCTGCTCGCTGCCGCGCTCGGCCTGTCGCCAGGTGCAGGCTGCGCCCTGGGCCCCGCAGCACGCCCGACCGGAGCGCCTCCCGTCGCGCCGGTGGCGCTCCTCACCGAGGGCTCGGCCTTCACGCGGCCGGGGATGCGAGAGCGGATCGGGAAGACAGTGGAGCAGATCTCTGGACGCCCGGTCCTGCTCGTCGACCCGCCGGAGCGAAACAGCGATCGCCGGCGCGGTCTCGCGGGCAAGCTCGCCAAGGAGAATCGCGAGCTCGCGGGCTACGACTGGCGGGAGCCCCGGTGCGCGGCCGAGGCGACCGTGCTCGCGGCGCTCACGAGCAGCACGGACGCCGTGTACCGCGTGACACTCGACGCTGTAGCGCACACACGGCCGGTCACGCCTGCGGACCTGCGGTCGCCGGCGGCCTGCCCCCGCGGCCTGGGGAAGGTCCTTGCCGCGCTCCATGGCGCGGAGCCGAATGCGGTGCGAGAAGAATCGGTCACCGGCAACATCGCACTATCGCTCTTCTCACACAGCCCGAGTGCGCCGCGGGCGGGGGTCGAGCAACGCGCGACGTGCCTCGAACCCGGCGCTCCGGCGACTCTCCTCGACCTCCCGGCCATCGTGGCCGACGCGCTCCGCGAGCTGCCACCCCCTCATGTACCTGAGTGGGAGGCCTACAGCCGGCGACTCCTCGCCGCCGGTTGTCCGCTGCTGGCGCTGTCGGTGGCGGAGGCGCGGCTCGGAACGGGTCCGACCTTCAAGAGTCTGCAGTCTGCCGCGCTCGACGCGATGCGACGGAACGTCGACCGGCACGCAGTGCGTGACCTCGGCCACAATACCGCCGCACCGGAGGCGGCCAAGTCGGCGGCGCCCCAGGAGAGCGCACTGTCCTCGCCGGAGGAGCCTTCGTGCAGCGCGCTCTGCAGCATGCACATGATCGAGCTGTGCAACAACGACAGGGCGCTGTGGATCGAGCACCGTGTCCGGTGGGAGGCCACGCCCTGTGGCACGCGCCGGCAGGATGCATTCCTCGAGGAGTGCTACCGTCAGCAGTGGCAGAGCGGGACCTTCGACGACGCGTGCGTCGCGCCCTGCGAGACGACGCCCGAGGGGCGCGAACGCCTCGAGAGCATCCTGCGGCGAGCCGGCTGCCTGCGCGACCGACCCTCCTAGCTAAACCTGATTGACGCTTGGTTTGACCGCTGGCTCCGGACCTGACGGTCACGAGATCGCCGGAGGAGCGTGGTGTGGGCGTCACCGCGCGTTCCTTTCGAGGCCGCTGCGGCGCTACTCGTGGCGCTCGTCGCCCTTGAGGATTCCCTTGACGATAGGCGCTACCCGAGCATGATCATACCGCCGTCGACCAGGATGCACTGCCCCGTCACCATCTTCGCGTCGTCCGAGGCGAGCCAGACCGCGGTGCCCGTGAGGTCGTCCGGCTCGAGCGGCCGGTGGATCGCCATCATCATGTTGACGATCAGGTCCATGACGCCCTCGGGCACGATCTGCTTCGTCGCCTCGGTCATCGTCGGTCCGGGCGCGATCGCGTTCACGCGGACGCCGAACTTGCCGACGCAGCCGGCCATGTAGTGCGTCATCGCGTTCAGCGCCGCCTTGGTCACGCTGTAGTGGAAGGACGGCAGCTGGTCGCCCTCGAACGGGATGTCGGGGTGCATCCACGCCGCCGCCGACGACTGGTTGATCACCGAGCCGCTGCCCTGCTGCTTCATCACGGGGAAGACCGCGCGGCACATGAGCCAGGCGCCGAAGTAATTGACGTCGAAGATCTTCCGCAGGTACGCGTAGGAAAAGTTCTGGTTCTCGATGCCGTAGAAGATCGCCGCGTTGTTCAGGAGGACGTCGATCCGCCCGAAGCGGTCGGCGACGGCGCGTGCGAGGCGGCGCGTGTCGTCCTCGCTCGCCACGTCCACACGCTCGAAGACCGCATCACCACCGATTGCGGCCGCCACCGCGGTCCCCTTCTCGACGTTGACGTCGGCGACGACCACCTTCGCGCCTTCGCGCGCGAAACGTTGGGCGTAGGCCTCGCCGATCCCCTGCCCCGCTCCGGTGACGATCGCCACCTTGTTCTCGAGCCGCATGCGCGTGTCCTCCTTCCCGACCCGGGGTCTCTACCGCCGGGCCCCTCGCGCGAGCAAGTCCAGCGCGGGTATAAGCCACGTCATGCAGAGCACGATGCAGGAGGGCGCGCTCACCATCACCGTGCTGCTCGAGCACGGCGCGCGCGTGTATGGCGACAGCGAGGTCGTGACCGCCGGCGAACGCGGGGCCCGCCGCTCCCCGTTCGCCGAGGTAGCAGGACGCGTGGCACGGCTCGCCAATGCGCTCCGCCGGCTCGGCATCCGGCCCGGCGATCGCGTCGCCACCTTCGGCTGGAACACGCAGGAGCACCTCGAGGCCTATCTCGCCGTCCCGTCGATGGGCGCCGTCCTGCACACGCTGAACATCCGCCTCTTTCCCGAGCAGCTCACCTACGTCGCGAACCACGCCGAGGACCGTGTCGTGCTCGTCGACGCGTCGTGCATCCCGCTGCTCGCGCCGGTGGCGCGCGAGCTCCGGACCGTCGAGCACTTCGTCGTGATCGGCGACGGCGACGCCGCCGCCCTCGGCCCGAAGGTCCTTTCCTACGCCGAGCTACTCGCGGCCGAGACGCCCACCTACGACTGGCCCGCGCTCGACGAGCGAGCCGCCGCGGCCATGTGCTACACGAGCGGCACCACGGGGAATCCGAAGGGCGTCGTCTACAGCCACCGCTCGACGGTCCTCCATTCCCTGAGCGTCTGCATGGCGTCGGTCTTCGGCCTCACGCAGTACGACCGCGTGCTCCTCATCGTGCCGATGTTCCACGCCAACGCCTGGGGGCTGCCGTATGCCGGGTGGCTCACGGGCGCCGATCTGCTGATGCCGGGGCGATTCCTCCAGCCGGAGCCGCTCTGCCGCCTGATCGCCGAGGAGCGCGCCACCGTGGCCGGCGCGGTGCCGACCATCTGGAACGACGTCGGCCGCTTCGCCGAGACGAACCCGATCGATCTCTCCTCGCTGCGGCTCATCGTCTGCGGGGGCTCGGCCGTGCCGCGGAGCCTGATGGAGCGCTTCGAGCGGCAGCACGGCGTGCGCATCATCCAGGCATGGGGCATGACGGAGACGAGCCCGCTCGCCGCCGTCGCGCTGCCGCCGAAGGGGTGCGCGGCCGAGGACGAGCTCGACTGGCGCGCCAAGTCGGGCCGCGTCGTCGCGGGCGTGCAGCTCCGGATCGTCGACGACGCCGGCCGCGAGCTGCCGTGGGACGGCACTACGGCCGGCGAGATCCAGGTCCGCGGCCCCTGGATCACGGGCGCCTATCACCGCGAAGCGGCGGACGAGAAGTTCCACGACGGCTGGCTCCGCACCGGCGACGTCGGCACGGTCGACGCCAAGGGCTTCATCCAGATCACCGACCGCGCCAAGGACGTCATCAAGTCGGGCGGCGAATGGATCTCCTCGGTCGAGCTCGAGAACGCCCTCATGGCGCACCCCGACGTGCTCGAGGCCGCCGTCATCGGCGTGCCCGACCCGCGCTGGGACGAGCGTCCGCTCGCGTGCGTCGTGCCGCGACGGGGCGGCACGC
>VBKG01000520.1 GCA_005879585.1 Deltaproteobacteria bacterium
AGCGTCCGAGCGTCATCCAGCCCTGCTTGCCCATGACGATCGCGAGGAACTCCAGAGGCATCTCGCGCTGGCAGAGGCGGACGTAGTACCGCTGCTCGTCCTCCGTCGCGTAGCGCCGCAGCAGCCGCACGACGTTCCGCGCGCCGAGGTAGCTCCGCACCGGGTTCCAGGGCGGCGGCTCCGCGTTCAGCAGCGCCTCGCCGTCGTCGACGGCGGGGGCAGGCGGTGGCGGTCCTGCGAGCGTGCGCGTGCTCACCGACCGGCGATGGAGCACCACCGACAGCGGCTGCCAGATGATCGTGAATCCCGCTTTCCACGCGCGGGTGCACCAGTCGACGTCCTCGTGGTACGCGAAGTACGCCTCGTCGAAGAGCCCGACGACGCGCAGGGCTTCAGCGTTCATGAGCAGGCTGCAGCCGACCGCCACCTGCACCGTGCGCCGCGTATCGAAGCCGAACCCCGGCGGGGTGTTGACGCCCTGGAGGCAGACGACGCTCCGGCGATCGAAGTGGACCTCCGAGTAGGCGACGTCCAGCATCTCCGGGCAGTCCTCGCGCAGGATGGCACTCGACACCGCCCCTGCGCGGGGTTCGTCGTTCATCGCCCAGAGGAGCGGAATCAGGAAATCGGGGCGCACGCGGGTGTCGTTGTTCAGGAGCAGCACTCCGCGCGCGCCGCCCTCCAGCGCCGCGCGCATACCCGCATTGTTGCCGGCCGCATAGCCCCGGTTCTCCGGCAGCTCGAGGATCGGCTGGTCCGGAAAACGCGCGCGGATCATCGCCACCGAGCCGTCGCGCGAGCCGTTGTCGACCACCAGGATCGACGCGCCGCCGAGCGACGCGCGGGCGAGGCTCTCGAGGCACCCTACCGTCTCGTCCCCGCGGCTCCAGTTGAGGACGACGATCGTGACTTCGTCCGCCGTCAACGGCGCTTCATCTGAGCCCGAGCCGCTCGAGCGGCAGGGGGCGGTCGAGGACGCCGTCCCACAGCCCGCGGACGCACTCGACCACTTGCGTGGCGCGGCCCTCGCGATGGACGCGACGTACGTCGGCGGGGAACGCGCGCAGCACGCGTGCGAGGGCGCGGAGCGACTGCCATCGGCTGCGTCCCGACGGCGCGGCGCCGGCCACCCGGTCGCAGTACAGGCCGAGGGCGCGCCGGTACGAGAAGGCGCCGATCTTGAAGTCCTCCTCGCGGTCGAGGATCACGGCGAGCAGCTCGAGCGGGAGCGCGTAAAGGCTCGAGCCCACGAAGTAGAGCTTCCGCCACACGTTCCCGTGCGCCCGCATGAAGCGCACCGTGTTCCGGGCGCCGAGATATACCCGCACCGGGTTCCACGGCAGCGGCATCGGGTTCGGCAGCTGCGGGCCGTCGGTTGCGCGCGGCTCGACATGAACGGGCTTCCGGGACGGCTCCGTGCTCTTCGAGCCGTGGTGCGACACGCGGGACAACGGCTGGTAGACGATCTCGAAGCCCGCCTTCCGGGCGCGCACGCACCAGTCGACCTCCTCGTGGTAGGCGAAGTAGGACTCGTCGAAGAGCCCGACGCGCCTGAGTGCGTCGGCGCGGATCAGCAGGCTGCACCCGACGCCCGCGTCGACGGTTCGGGGCTGGTCGAACCCTTCGCCCGGCATCGCGTTGACGCCGCGGCGGCGGACGATCCCGTGACCGTAGTAGAGCTCCAGATACGCGACGTCGAGGAGCGCCGGGTTGTCGAACCGCATGATGGCGCTCGACGCCGCCGCGGCC
>VBKG01000521.1 GCA_005879585.1 Deltaproteobacteria bacterium
GCGACCGCGGTGTCGTTGTTCAGAAGCAGCACCGCGGCGGCGCCGTGCTCGAGGGCCAGGCGCATCCCGGCGTTGTTGCCGCCCGCGTAGCCGCGGTTCTCGGGGAGCGGCAGCACCGTCACCGCTGGAAAGCGCACGGGGATCGCCTCCACGGAGCCGTCACGCGAGCCGTTGTCAACGACGACGATCCGGGCACCCCCGACGTCGGCCTGCGCCAGGCTCTCGAGGCAGGCGAGCGTGTCGTCGCGCCGGTTCCAGTTGAGCACGATGATCCAGACGCGCTCCCGGTCGATCGTCACGCGACCCGACGTGCCTCTTTTGCGCTCGCGCGCTTCCCTGTTACTGTACGGGGATGCATTGGTCCCGTCCCGAGGCCCGCCGATGGATCGCCAGCACTGGTACCTGATCGTCCAGCTGGCGCTCAAGGACTTCAAGATCCGCTACACGCACTCCGTCCTCGGGTATGCGTGGTCGGTGCTGAACCCGCTCATCTTCTCTGTGATTTATTACCTCGTCTTCTCCGTCTTCATCCGTTTCGAGGTTGTCAACTACCCGGGATATCTGCTCATCGGCATCGTGCTCTGGAACTTCTTCTCGG
>VBKG01000522.1 GCA_005879585.1 Deltaproteobacteria bacterium
TCGCGTGCCTCCGGGACGTCCGGTCGGCCGCGGCGGATATCGTCTCGACGGTGGCCTCCCGCCGTCGGGTCGGCCGCCTGTGCGGGAAAGAAAAAGGCAGCATCCTCGTCACGGCGTCCTCTCGCCCGAGATGGCTGCACCGCGTCAACGAGCCTCGCCGGGAAGGGGGACGCGGACATCGCCGATGGGTTGCTCACCGGTGACCGACGGTCTGCTTTCTAGCGGCGCCCTCCGGGGCAACGATCGCCAAGGCCGGCACAAATCCTCGCTTCATCACACCTCCCCGCTCGTGCGTGGTCATGGTCTGATGAAAGAGCCGTGCGGACCTGTCCAGCAAATGAGCAGGCCAACGACACGGTTTCACGAAGTTTTCCTTACCACGTAACAAGCCCGTCACAAAAAGCCGTTGCTGGGCGTCTCTTCACGTCTTCGTCACGGAGCCGTAACGCTTCGGCTGGTAAGCTTGGGGGGTGACCCGCATAACCATGTGGAGGAGACGTATGAGAAGGCGGAGCCTGAGACTCGCTGTCGCGCTCACCGTTGTCGGAGTGGCCTTCCAGGCCGCCCGCGCCGCCGTCCTCGTGAACGGCGCCGGTGCAACGTTCCCCTACCCGATCTACTCGAAGTGGTTCGACGAGTTCCACAAGCGCAACCCCGACGTCCAGATCAACTATCAGTCGATCGGCAGCGGCGGCGGCATCCGGCAGGTGACGGACGGCACGGTCGACTTCGGTGCCTCGGACGGCCCGATGACCGAGGAGCAGCTCGCCGCCACGAAGGTCCCGATCCTCCATCTGCCGACGGTGCTCGGCGCCGTCGTTCCGACGTTCAACCTGGCGGGCGTCGAGACGCTGCGCTTCACGCCGGAGATCCTCGCGGGCATCTTCCTCGGGAAGGTCACGCGCTGGGACGACGCCGCGATCGTCCAGGCGAACCCCGGGGTGAAGCTGCCGGCCCAGGCCATCGTCCCCGTGCACCGCTCCGACGGCAGCGGCACCACTTACGTGTTCACCGACTATCTCACCAAGGTGAGCCCGGAGTGGGCGTCGACGGCGGGCAAAGGGACGGCCGTCAACTGGCCCGTGGGCATCGGCGGCAAGGGCAACGAAGGCGTCACCGGGCTGGTCAAGCAGACGCCCAACACGATCGGCTACGTCGAGCTCGTGTATGCCGTCCAGAACAAGCTGCCCGTGTGTGCGGTGCGGAACCGCAGCGGCCGCTTCGTCGAGGCGAGCCTCGACAGCATCACCGCCGCCGCCGCGAGCGCCGCGAGCAACATGCCGGCGGATTTCCGGGTGTCGATCACCGACGCGGCCGCGGCCGACGCGTATCCGATCGCGAGCTTCACCTGGCTCCTCGTGCCGACCCGCATCAAGGACGCGGAGAAGGGCCGGGCGATGAAGGACTTCCTCGCCTGGATGCTCGTCGACGGCCAGAAGCTGGCGCCGGCGCTGCAGTACGCGCCGCTGCCGGAGGCCGTGATCGGGCTCGAGCGCCAGGCGCTCGACCGGATCACCGTCGGCGCGACGTGAGCCGCATGCCCGCCTCCTCGATGGCGAATGCCGGCCGGCGCGCGATCGCCTTTCCGCGGCTCTCGCCCGCAACCCCTGGCGTGGCGCGGCCGCAGCCGCCGCCCATCACCCGCGAAACCGTCGTGCCGCGGACACGGTCCCGGCGGCCGGCACCGCGCTGGCGTCTCGCCGACACCGTATTCCGGGTGACGGCGCTCGGCTTCGCGCTGTCCGTGCTCGCCATCACTGGCGCGATCGCGGTCGAGCTGTTCGTGCAGTCTGCCGCGGCCCGGCACGCCTTCGGCTGGAGCTTTCTCTGGACCAGCGTCTGGGACCCCGTCTTCTCGAAGTTCGGGGCGTTGCCCTTCATCTACGGGACGCTGGCGACGACGGCCATCGCGCTCGCCATCGCGACGCCGCTCGGCCTCGGCGCGGCGATCTGCCTCGCCGAG
>VBKG01000523.1 GCA_005879585.1 Deltaproteobacteria bacterium
CGCCGTCGCCGCCTACCATCGGCCCGATTTCCACCCGTGGCGGTACCTCGACAACCGGCGCTTCCTGTCGGAGCTCCGCGACACGATCATCGATCCCGCATGGGAGGTCAGAGCGCGCCGAACCGCCGCGCGGCAGGCGGGCGACTAGGAGATCAACGACGGTGGCAGCCAAGGGTTAGAGGTGGTGAAGAGTGTGACGAGAGCCGCCCACGCGGCGGCGATCACGACCACCAGCGCGAGGAGCAGGAACAGGCGGCTCGCCATTCCAGTCGCCCATCCTTACACCTCGGCGGGCTCGACGGGCGAGGGCCACACCGGCCCACCCCGAGCCTCGTACTCGGCGGCGCGCTGGTCTGGGTCGGGGGGCTCGTGATGCAGTTCGGCACGAGGTAAGAGCACGGCATCTCCCGAGAGCACGAACCACGCGAATCGGATACAGCCACTCGCTACCGGCTGGGCTGATCCTGCCCACCCGCGAGCGAGGGCAGCGACGATCATCGCCCACGAGTCGGAAGGAGGTTCTCATGGCGCAGTTCATCAAGGTCGCGAGCACCGCCGACCTCGCTCCGGGCGAGGCGAAGTGCGTCGAGGTGGCGGGGAAGAAGATCGCTCTCTTCAACCTGGAGGGGAGCTTCTACGCCATTGACGACACCTGCACGCACCGTGGCGGCCCGCTCTCGGAGGGCGAGGTGTCGGGCGAGGAGGTCACGTGCCCGTGGCACGGGGCTGTCTACAACATCAAGACCGGTGCAGTGCTCGGGCCGCCCGCCCCACGCGGCGTTGCGCGATACGCCGTGCGCGTCCAGGGGTCGGACGTAGAGGTCGAGGTGTAGGTCACAGCGGACTGGCTGGACCGCGCCGAGCCTTGGTGAGGGCGATGGCGCAGAAGGGATCGCAGTTTCGAGCCGAAGCCAATCCCGCGCTCCGCACGGTGTGCGCCCACTGCGGCAAGAGCATTCCGACCGAAGTGGGCCATCCCCATCCGCTCGATGCGGAAGATCGTGGCGTCTGGAGGGAAACGTGGGGCCTCGTCGGCATGGAGAACGGGAGTCCGAGGGTCTTCCCGACCTGCGACGAGTGTTATCAGGCTGGCTGGCGACCGCCGGGCTTTGTCCACTGACCCGGGGCGCGAAACGCTCGGGGATGCCAGTTTCATAGTCGAGGTGCGACGGTGGCCGCCGCTTCCGCCGACGTGACCACCGGAAAGACCTCGAACTCGATCAAGTCCTCCCAGCGGGCGGTCCACTGCGCGAGGAGCGCACGGTCCTCGCACTCCATGATCTGGAAGCAGCGCCGGAAATCGTCCGTGACCCAACTCGCCACGTATCGAAGCCCCTGAGGCGCCAGTCGCCCCTCGTCGCGAAGGCGCCGGTACACCGGCAGCGGGTCGCCGTCCCGAAAGTGCTCGATGATCATGTATTGCATCCGGCCTCCTTGAGTGAGGTGCGTCCAAGACCACCAGCCGCCTGCGGTGCAACTCGACCTCGGCGGGGACCGTGGGACGGCGTCAACCCGTCCGCATTCCGCCGCCCCCGTCACAAAGATGCCGCGAGTGCCGCTGGCTCAGGGACCGTCCGTGCTCGCTAGGCTGACATTAGGCTAGCGCCGCGTGCGGCACAGGTTTTGCGCCTGAGAGCAGATGACGGACCCGTCCCCGCACGCGTGTGCCACGCCTGCCCCGATAGGGTGACTACAAAAGAGGGATAATGAAGAAGCTACTCGTCGCGCTTGCTCTATTCCTCATCACCGCCGTTGCTCCCGCGTCCTTACGTCAGACAGTCCGCCATGAGAACCATGTCCATCGTGTCATGTGCTACACCTCGTGCCCCTTCTATAGAGAGCGTTGTCGTAACGTCTTCGTAAAGGGGTGCTTGTTCAAGCGGTGCCTGAAGGAAATGGTGTACAGCTGCCTCGGCAATCCCGCCGACGCGCAATGTGCCAGACCTTGTAGCCGACTGAATCCCTGCCCAGGTGGCCAGCAGTGCGATCAAGGGCAGTGCATGATACAGCCCCCACCGGGAGTGAAGTGCCCGCAGTTGGCACCACTACAGCGTCCGAAGCCCCCAACAACGGAAGCTTGTGGGACCATCTTCTGTCCACGCGGGACCCCTTACTGCGACCATGGGGCATCGACGTGCGTGGCGAATCCTTCTACAACCACGACGACAATCCCGCCTCGTGGTTGTCCTGCTGACTTCCCCATCGCGTGCCCAAATGGATTGTGTTGTCCCTCGGGTGCTACGTGCAACACCTCAAGTTGCTGCGGTGGACAGTATCCGGTGGCCTGCGGCGACTACTGCTGCACGCCGGGAAGTGCCTGCGGGCAAGGCGGCTGTACGGATCCCTGTCCCGCTGCCATGCCCGTCGCCTGTGGCAACCCCCTCGTCTGTTGCGCCGCCGGCAGTGTGTGCGGCCGGGACTGCAATGTGCGTACTACGACCACGACGATACCCGGCGGTGGAAACTGCAATTGCTATTGCCAAGACGGCACCGACTGCACAGGCGGGAAGAGTTGCGGAGTCGATGCGTACGGAATCCCGAACGTTTGCGGATGTCCGGTAAATTGTCCCTGATCCGACCTTGCAGGCAGACCTCGGGCTGTGCCCGCTTCTACCGCTCGTGCTCCAGGCTGGTCACGTTGGCGAGGTAGCCACGGGGGATGAGGATATAGCTCGAATGGGCTCCTCAGAGTAGATTTACCCCCAATCGTCTACGACATAGACTCCCTGCCGATTGAAACCCTCCTCGTTGGGCTTTTGCATCGCAACGCCCTGCAAGAACGTGCGGAAGCCGCGCGCGACCATGATTCGATAGGCTTCGTGGCGTGCTGAGCTGGTTCCAATGGGGCACGCCGGTGGTAGACGGCCGGCGACCCTGCCGTGGCGTGTTCGCATGGCGCGGGTGCTAGTCATCTTCGAGGGATCGCGGAAGAGGCTCTCCGTCGCGCCGGGCATGGCAGGGCGAATCGTTCGCTCGATGATATGCGCCGCCGGTTCATCGAGATGCTAGATGAGGCACTCCCACCCGACGCGACGCACCAAGTTGCCGGCGCCGGCACTATGTTCGACCGCCTACGACAGGACGGTCACGCCATTGCTATCGCGACGGGCTGCTGGGAAAACTCGGCGCGTCTCAAGCTCGCCCGCTCACTCATCGAAATCGGGGAGTGCCCTCTCGTCGCGTGCGACGAAGAACCGGACCGCGTAGCGATCCTGCGCTGCGCCCTTGAACGCGCCGGCTTCAACCAAAGGCATGCCGTGTACGTCGGGGACGGACCTTGGGATGTGCGTGCAGCCCAGCGGCTGCGGCTCCCGTTCATCGGGATCGACCACAACTCTCGCGGGAGACTCCGAGCACTCGGGATACGGACCGTTCTCGCGGATTTCCGAGACTACCGAGGGTTTCTTGCCAACACGCAGGGGCGTCTGTCGCGCTACGAGCCGGTGAAGACGGCGTGCGAGCCGGCGGCGATGCGGAAGTGCGGCGCGATACCGTGGAAATGATGGAAGCGGTGGATGTGGTCGAAGAAGATAGCCTCGGTCGAGAAGCCGATACCGCAGGGGAAACAGAAGAAGGGCGCGTTCACGAAGAACCCGAAGCGCGGGAAGAAGAAGGGGTGGCTGACGATGACGATCCGGGAGGACGGGAAGAAGAACGGATGGCCGAAGCTGAAGAAGAACGCTGACTGGTGAGGGAAGGTATGGTGGAAGCGGAAGTCGAAGCCGGGATGGACGGGGAAGTGCGCGAACCCTCCGTGGAAGTGATCGAAGCCCCCGTGGAAGACCCCCGGACGGGTGACGAAGTGACCGCCGACGAAGCCGGGGCCGTGGAAGGCCGGGCCGAACCCGCCGTGGAAACCCGAAGCGGTGCCGAACCGCCCGCCGCCGACGTGCATCCCGCCCCCGAAGCCGCCGACGTGCATCCCACCGCCAAAGCCCGCGCCTTGGAAAGCCAGTGCTGGCGAGCCGGCGAGTAGGAGGAGGCAGAGCACGCGGGCAACACACATCGAGCCCTTCATGTGCGCCTTCCTTCCTGGGACAAGACGCTATGCTCCGGCGACGACGGGCGTCAAGTGGGGGGGCATGCCGCCCGGTCACGATGCGCCGAGCCGAAGTGGCGAAGTGGAGCGCGATACCGTCGAAGTGATGAAGCGAGGCGAACCGCACCGGGACGAAGAACGGAATCGGGTTCAGCGGCCGGCGTGGTAGAGGAGAACGTACACCAGGACGCCGCTGACCGAGACGTAGAGCCAGATGGGCAGCGTCACCCGCGCCAGCCGCCGGTGACGGTCGAAGCGGCCGCGCCAGGCGCGGTGGATAGTCGTCAGCGCCAGGGGCACGACCAACGCCGCCAGCACGATGTGCGGGACGAGCAGCCCGACGTAGACGGGGCGCAGCCACGCCGGACCGTGGAAGGGGACCGAGCCCACGCGGGCGTGGTGGATCAGGTAGGTGATGAGGAAGAGGGAGGAGGCGGCGAAGGCCGCGATCATGCACGCCCGGTGGGCGGCGATGCGGCGGCGTCGGACGAGCACGTACCCGGTGGTGAGGAGGATCGCCGCCGTGGCGTTGAGCGAGGCGTTGATCTCGGGAAGCCACGACGACCCAGCAGCATGCCCACCGTGCGGCGCGTAGATAACGATGGCAACGCCCCCGATGACGATGGCCGTGAGCGCGCCGATGACCCAGGCGGCGAGGCGCTCGGTCGCGGCCGTAGCTTCAGACGCGCTCGGCGCGAGTGGGTTGGTTTCCGTCATGGGCGACGCGAATCTTGGCCCGGTGTGCGCACGGTGTCCACGGGTAAGACGCAGGCCGATGCGGCCAAGAGGTGCTAGACTTCAGTGGCAGCGACCGAAAGCGAAGTGCGTCGAGGTGGCGGGGAAGAAGATCGCCCTCTTCAACCTGGAGGGGAGTTTCTACGCCATCGACGACACCTGCACCCACCGTGGCGGCCCGCTCTCTGAGGGCGAGGTATCGGGCGAGGAGGTCACGTGCCCGTGGCATGGGGCCGTCTACAACATCAAGACCGGCGCCGTGCTGGGGCCGCCCGCGCCACGCGGCGTCGCGAGCTACCCGGTCCGCGTGCAGGGAGCGGACGTAGAGGTCGAGGTGTAGGTCACAGCATCCTGGCTTGACCGTGCTCAGCCTTGTTGGTGAGGCGATGGCCCAGAAGGGATCGCAGTTCCGAGCCGAAGCCAATCCCGCGCTCCGCCGTACGAAAGACGCGGTAGTCAAGACATTTTCCTTGACCGCTCGCTGACGGGCCGGCTATCACAGCGGCGCGTTCGTTCCGCTGCGGGGCTGCCCGCTTGAGGGAGGTCATCAATGGCTCGCGCGCTTCTCTTGGCCATGGTGCTTGCCGCTTCGGCCCTCCTGCCAGGCATGCCGCGCCCGGGTATGATGCCCCGACTGGGCAACGACGCCGTCGCTGTGACCGGCTGCACCGGCCCGGCAGGCGATTGCGACGGGGACGGCGTCCTGGACGGCGACGACAACTGCCCTGCGCAGCCGAACGCCGATCAGCGGGACACGGACGGCGACCACATTGGCGACGTCTGTGACAACTGTCCGTTGACCGCGAACCCCGACCAGATGGACGCCGACGGCGACGGTGTGGGCGACGCCTGCGACGTCTGCCCGGGGCACGACGACCACGTGGATCAGGATTACGACCGAGTGCCCGACGCCTGCGACAACTGCCCGCGAAGCTACAACCCGACCCAGGCAGACTGGAACGCCAACGGGGTCGGCGACGCGTGCGAGGATAGCGACGGCGATGGGATCTCCGACGCCGGGGACAACTGCGTGTCGGTCCCTAACCCTCTGCAAGAGGACCGCGACTACGACCACATCGGCGACGCATGCGATCCGTGCACCGACACCGATGGCGACGGCTTCGGTGATCCGGGTTTCCCCGCGAACACGTGCCCCGATGACAACTGCCCGTTCAAGTCCAACGCCGACCAGCGCGACTCCGACGGGGATGGAGTGGGGGATGCGTGCTTCATCTGCGGCCATCTCGGCGCGAGGCTCCCCGT
>VBKG01000152.1 GCA_005879585.1 Deltaproteobacteria bacterium
CTGATCGTCCGTGGCGAGACGACGTTCTCCACCTCCATCACCGGCAACGCCACCATCTACGGGTCGATCTGGACGGAAGACCTGAAGCTCAGCGTCGGCGGCAGCGCGGTCGTGAACTACAGCTCGGACGCGCTCGCGCTCGCCAACCAGTCGGCAGGCGGTGGCGCGCTGCCCGGAACGATCAAGGTCACCTCGCTCGCCGACTGCGCCCAGCTCCCGGCCGGGTCCGGCGGCTGCCCCTGACGGCGAAGCTCGAAGCGCCCGAAAGACGCGGCGCTCGGGAGCGCGACCCGAGACTCATGTCTCGGGTCGGAGCCAGACGCGAGCGTGAAGGGACAATACCACGCGCGACTGCCGTGCCGCGGCTGGCGAAGC
>VBKG01000153.1 GCA_005879585.1 Deltaproteobacteria bacterium
TCGCGGCTGAGACGCTCGGTCGACTCGCCGCGGTGCTGCGCCTCGAAGCGCTCCTGCTGGACCCGCAGCAGATGCTTCTCGACGTGGCGCTCGCGCGCCTCGAGCTCCTCGCGCGACGCTTCGCGGTGGGGGGACGCCGCGACCGTCCGCTTGACGCTGGAGGGCGCCGCAGCGCCTTTATCCGGCTGCAGCCGGCGGATGCGAGCCCGGGGCACGCTCAGCTCGACGCCGTCGCGCATGAGGTGGATGTGATCGCCGTCCTCCCAGTAGCTGTCGACCGTCATGCGGTCTCCGCTTCCGAAGTCCACGAGGTAAGCGGCGGTCGAGGGCACGGCCGACAGCGTGACCAAAGCAGCAGCAACGGTAAGGCGCATGTGTGCAACCGGCTGCAAGCGATATGCCTGGGCGCCGCGGACGTCCGCTTCGCGTCGGACCGCTCCCAACGTCAGTCATGTGACCGGGTGACGCGATTGCGCCGCCCCGCGACGCTTCGACCGGCAGAAATTTCCCGCCCGCGGGTCGGCACGAAGGTTGCGATCACGGGAGGATGAGGAGGAGCGGCGGTGTACCGGGCCGGTGATTACGTCTACCCCGCGGACCTGCCGCGGCGCGTTCTCTGCCGCGTCGCGACGGCGGACAGCGCCGTGACTGCCGCCGGAGCATTCCAGATCCTCACCCTCGAGCCGCTCGAAGTCCCCTGGCAGTCGCGGCTCGGCGATCGCCTCGTGCGCTTCGACGAGGCGGTGCGACCCGCTCCCAGCGGTGACGGCGCCGCCTCGCAGCTCGCGCGCTGACGCGCCCAGCGCGCCGGCGCACGCCGTCGCCGCTGGCTCGACGCTTGCTCCGGATGGCGGATGAGACGCCATCGGACGGCTCGAACGACCCGCCGTCTGCGGCGGGGCCGGGGCCAGCCGTTCGAGAAAGGAGGGTAGCGTGATGAGGCGCTCCGTCGGGATTCTCAGCATCGCCCTGGCCTCCCTGTTCACGGCGGCGGTCGGCTTCGCGGCCGAACCGTACGGGACCCATTCGGAGGTGCTTGCAAGACATCAGGCCAGCTATCCGACCATGACCGCTAATCCGCGCCAGACGGCCATTTGAGCCGCCTTGGCCTGCTCGGAAATCACAATTGACTCCCCCGGTAGCCCCCGGTACATTCCGCCCCCCCTGACCCCCGGAAGGGGGCAAAAAAGGAGCGACGGCGAAGGCGAACGCCCATGCGAATGATACTTCCCGCCTGCCGGGACCGGCGGACGGTGGACCGCCTGCTCAGCCGTTTCTTCCGGGAATACCGGCTCGGCGACTTCCGTCGGGCCATCGGCAGGGTCGCCCGGTTCTACGGCTTGCGCCCTCCCCGCGTCGCCTGGTTCGAGTACCTCGACTGGGGGCGAACGGCCGGCCGGACCTACGAAAACGGCGCCGTGCACCTGGTCCACCCCGAGAACTGGAAGAACGGCCGGAAGTACAACTCCGAGCGGCAGTGGGTCCACACCGTCTACCACGAGATGGGCCACTACGTGCTCTGGGCCGACGCCGAGCGTAAGGCCGACAACTTCGCCTATCGCTTCGTCCGGGGCGTCTCGGCCAACGGCCGGGGCGCCGACGGCACCTACAGCTCGGTGCTCGCGAGCCGGGCGCGGCGGAAGCGGCCGGGGCTCACCCGGCGACGTCCTCCCCGCCATCCACGCCGATCACGTTCCCGCTGACCCAGCGCCCACCGGGCAGCGCCAGGGTCGCGATCGCGCCGGCGACGTCCTCCGGGACGGTCAGGCGGCCGCCCGGGTTTCGCCGGAGCGCCTCCTGGAACATGAACTCCGCGGCCGGAATCTTCCGGGCCGCCGGCGTATCCGTCACCCCGGCGCGCACCGCGTTGACCGCAATGCCGGCCCGGCCGAGCTCCAGGGCGAGCTGGCGCACGTGCGACTCGAGCGCCGCCTTGGCGGCGGATACCGCACCGTAAAACGGCATCACACGGCTGCCGCCGGCGCTCGTCATGGCGAAGATCCGGCTGCCCTCGCCGAGCAAGCCGCGGCCGAGCAGGTCCTGCACCCAGTAGACGAGGCTGTGCGCCATGACGTCGAGCGTCATCTCGAGCTGAGCCTTCGTCGTCTGCTGGCCCGGCGCGTCGGACACGAGCGGCTTCAGCGTGCCGAACGCGAGCGAATGCATCACGACCCGGAGCGGCTTTCCGGCGCACAGCTCGCGGGCACGATCGCAGACGTGCAGCCGCTTGTCGTCGTCGGCCGCGTTCACGTTGAAGAAATGGGCGGGGGAGCCGGCAGCCCGGACGTCGGCTGCGACGGCGTCGGCGAGCGGCAGGGTGGCCTTACGGTCGAGGTGCACCCCGAGGATACCCATGCCGAGCCGGCCGAGCTCGCGTGCCGTGGCGGCGCCGAAGCCGCTCGAGGCGCCGAGGATGAGCCCCCACTCGCCCTCGAACGGCCGCCATTCGCCCATCGCGCGCCCAATATCGGAAGCTTGTCGAGGCGGCAACGCTCCGCTACGGTCGTCGGATGGGCGGCAAGGGCGATCGGCCGACGGTCGAGAACCGCTGGTGGGTCGATCAGGGCAAGGACGCGGCGGGACGACCGATCGAGCGGCCGCCGCCGCAGTTCGGGGGCCGGTTCTTCCGGACCGGCGACGGCTTTCAGCAGGAGCGGGCCCAGCGTCGCCTCACCGATTCGAACCTCAAGTGGCTCGAGGAGGCCGATCCGGCGGTCGACGGCTGGGCGGTCGTCCGCATGCTGCCGGAGGAGCACTTCCCCGCGAGCCGCTTCGAGAGGATTCGCGCCTCGCTCAAGCTTCCCCCTGGCGGGCGCGGCGTCCTGGTCGACTCCGGCAACTCGGTGCGCGCCATCATGACCGGCCATCCGTCCGGCGAGCGGCTGGTGGAGGTGCGGCTCGGCGACGAGTCGTCCTTCGACGCCTGGGTCCGCGGCGAATGGGTGCGCGAGGCCCTGTTCCCGAGCTTCGGCGAGGCCCTCCGCCGCCTGCCCGCGCTCGTCCGGGAGTACCTCGAGACCGACCGGGCGGCCACCTTCCTCTGAGTCGGACCCGCTCTTTACGGGGTCGCTCGGGGTGAGCTATGGGACCCCCCAATGGCCACAACCGAGGACGAGCTAGCGAAAAAGCAGGTCCAGGAAGCGGTCTGGACGTGGGCCGGCCGCGCCATCGTGGTCGCGGTCGTGTTCGGCTTCGGCTTCTTCGCGGCCTGGCTGATGTGGGGCGTGGGCGAGCGAGGTGCCCCAGCCCTGCGTGTCGCGAAGGAAAACCTCGACGCCCAGCTCCTGGACTTCAAGAACCGCCGGGTCGACATCGAGGGGAAGCTGACCGTGTGCCAGGGGCGGCTGGACGAGTGTAACCGGTCGCTGGCCGCGAAGTCGGCGGCGGCGGCGCAGCAGCCGGGGCAGTAGTTATTGCGGGGCGGGCGGGGGCGCCGCTTCGGGCTCCCGGTCCTCGGCGCACGCACGCCTCGAAATTGAAGCGTCCCCCCGAAGCTGCACGCGCGTGCGGCGCCTGCGGGGTCGCCCAAAGCGGCGCCCCCGCCCACCCCGGGTCGCTTCAGATCACGCCGGCGGTGCGGAGCGCGTCGACTTGCGGCCGCTCTAATCCTAGGAGGCCTTCGTAGATCTCTTGGTTGTGCTCGCCTAGGTCTGGGCCGAGGCGGTGGATGCTGCCCGGAGTAGCGGACAGTTTTGCTACCACGCCGGGGACGGTGAGCTCGCCGACCTTCGGGTGCGGGAGGCGGACGACCATGTTGCGGGCGAGGAGGTGGGGGTGGGTGAGGAGGTCGCTGACGCCGTAGACGGGGGAGCATGGGACGTTGGCGGCGGCGGGGCCGAGGGTTTCCATCACTTCGGCGACCGAGCGGGCGGCGACCCACTGGCCGACCAGGTCGTTGATCTCGTCGCCGTGCTGGAGGCGGGAGGCGGCGCCGCGGAAGTTCGGGTTGTCGGCCAGCTCGGGGCGGCCGATCGCGGTGACGAGGCGGCGGAAGATGCGGTTCGTGGCGACGGCGATCACCACCCAGCCGTCGCGGGCGCGGTAGGCGTCGTACGGCGCCGTCGCCAGGTGGCGATTGCCCACGCGGGCGGGCTCGCGTCCGGTGGCGGCGTGGATCGCCGGCCAGTTGTCGAGCAGCGAGAACATCGCGTCCTGGCTCGACACGTCGACGGCCTGCCCGGTGCCCGTTCGGCTGCGCGCCGCGAGCGCGGCGAGGATGCCGATCGCGCCGTAGAGGCCGGCCACGAAGTCGCCGAGCGAGCCACCGCCGCGGGTCGGCGGCGCATCCGGGAAGCCCGTGATGGACATGAAGCCGCCCGCCGCTTGCGCGACGATGTCGTAAGACGGCCGCGACGACCACGGCCCGGTCTGCCCGAAGCCCGAGAGGCTCGCGACGATGAGCCGCCGGTGCTCGCGACAGAGGCCCTCGGGCCCGAGACCCCACGACGCGAGCGTCCCGCCCGCGAAGTTCTCGACCAGGACGTCGACGTGCGGGAGCAGCTGGCGGAGGAGCCGTCGCCCTTCGTCCTGCCTGACGTCGAGCGTGATGCCTTTCTTGTTGCGATTGAGCGCGAGGAACGCCACCGGCACGCCGTCCGCCGTCGGATAGCCGTACCGTCCCTCGTCGCCGCCGCGCGGCGCCTCCACCTTGATCACCTCGGCGCCGAGGTCGGCCAGGATCGCGGTGCAGAACGGCCCGGCGAGGAAGCGCGTCAGGTCGAGAACGCGGACGCCGGCGAGCGCGCTCACAGGTACGGAACGAAGTTCTTGAGGGCCGAGAGGAGCGCTTCGAGGTCGGCGTAGTCCTGGAGGTCGGCGTACAGCGCCGCCCACGTCGCCCTCACCCGACCGGTGTCCTGCTCCGCGGGCGGGACGGCGAGCGCCTGCTCGAGCTGCTTCAGCAGCGGCTGGGTCTGGAGCTTCGTCTCGACGGGGATCTCCTCCGAGATCGCGATCAGCAGGCGGCTTCGCTCGATCAGCCGCCCGATGATGTACTCGTCCGTCCGCTCGACCATGCGCTCAGCCGGGTTTCTCCTGCTCCTTCAGCTGCCGCTTCCAGTCGAGCATGCGCGCCTTCGCGCTCTCGGCCTCGGCCTCGGCGATCATGCCCGCCGCCTGGTAGAAACGCGAGAGACTGGTGTGCGCGAGCGTGTCGTCGGGCACGAGCTCGACGAGACGCCGACCCGCCTCGACCGCCTTGTCGTGCTGCTTGAGCTCGCTGTACGCCATGGCGAGGCCGTGCCAGGCATCCGAGTACGCCGGATCGAGCGCGATCGCCGCGCGATAGGTCTCGACCGCCTCATCGAGCTTGCCGTCGGCGAAGAGATCGATGGCGCGGTCGTAGAGCTCTTCCTTGCTGGCCATTCGAAGATGCGTAGCGCATTCTCACGCTCGCCGGCAAGCGCGTTGACACGATCGCGAGGCGCCCATACGCTCGTCGGCGCGTGAGCAGTGTTCGGTCGCTCGAAGCGGAGCTGACGGCCGCGATCACGACGCACGACGCGCTCGACTTCGAGACGTGGGCGCGCCGTATCTTTCGCCATCAGTTCGAGCGGAACGCGCCGTACCGCGCGTTCTGCGAACGGCGTGGCGTCCGTCCGGAGACGCTGGCGCGGTGGGATGACGTGCCAGCGGTACCAGCCGCGGCATTCCGCCGTCACGATCTCGCGTGCGGACCGCCCGAAGCGGTATTCCGCACCAGCGGCACGACGGCGCCGGAGACCCGCGGCCATCATCTCGTCCCCCATCTCGCCCTCTATCGTGCGAGCGCCCTCGCCGCATTCGAGCGATTCGTGCTGCCCGACGACGCCCGCCTCGCGTGCCTGTTCCTCGTACCGCCGCCCGAGCTCCTGCCCGATTCCTCGCTCGCGCGGATGTGCACGTGGGTGGGTGAGGCGTTCGGGCACGGCGTCGAGTGGTTCGTCGGGGCCGGCGGGCTCGACCTCGAGCGCTTGCTCGACCGGCTCGCCGGCGCGGAACGGCGTGGCGATGCCGTGCTCGTCGGCGGCGTGACGTCCGCCTTCATCCAGCTGTTCGATATCTGCGCCTCCCGGCGTCACGTGTTCCGCCTCGGCCCCGGCAGCCGCGTCATGGACACCGGGGGAGCCAAGGGGCTGCTCCGTCCCCTCTCGCGCGCGGGCTTCCTCCGTGCCTGCTGGACCACGCTCGGCGTCGCCGGCTACGCGTGCGTGAACGAGTACGGCATGACCGAGCTCTGCTCGCAGCGGTACGAGAGCGTGCTGCGCGACCGCTTCGATGGCCGCGGGCTCGCGCCGCGGCGCTGGCTCGCACCGCCGTGGCTCCGGACGCGCGTGCTCGATCCGGACACGCTGGAGCCCACCCGAGCGGGCGACGTCGGGCTCCTCTGCCATCACGACCTCGCCAATGCCGGGTCCGTGGCGGTCGTGCTCACGGAGGACCTCGGACGCACCATCGGCGACGACGGGATCGAGGTCATGGGGCGGGCCGCGATGGCGCCGCCCCGCGGGTGCGGCCTCCTCCTCGCCGAGCTCGGCGCGGCATGAACGAGCCCGCACGCGAGCCTGGGTGCGCGACGCCGGATCGGCTCGCGACGCTGGTCGATGCCGCGATCGAGGCGCGCGCGGGTCTGCGCGGGCGCGCGCTCGGCGACACCGCTGCATCGCTCGGCGAGGCGGCCGCCCGCTGGGCGGCGGATGCCCGACTGCGCGAGGAGCTGCCCGCCGCGGCGCGGCTATCGGCCCCCGTCGTCGCCGAAGCGATTCGCCTGAGCGCCGCCGCGGTCGACACGGCCGCGATGCTCGCGCTCATCGAGCACGAATTCGGCGCGGGGGCGGTGGAGCGGCCGGCACCCGACGGGCCCGCGCTCGTCGGTCACGTGCTCGCCGCCAACGTCCCGGCGCTGGCGCTGCCCGCGATCGCGCTCGGCTGCCTCGTCGGCGGGGCGGTCGTCGTCAAGTCCGGCCGGGACGACGCCCTGTCCGCACCCGCGTTCCATCGGGCACTGGAAGCCGTCGACCCGGCGCTCGCCGCGACGGTCGTGACCGCGTACTGGCCGGGCGGCGACCGCGCGTGCGAGGAGGCGGCCTTCCAGCGCGCCGCGGTCGTCGTGGCGAGCGGTACCGACGAGACCGTGACCGCGCTCGCCGGGCGGCTCGGCGCGCGGCTCATCGCGAACGGCGAGCGGACGAGCGTCGCGGCGGTCAGCCGCGAAGGCCTCGGTCGCGACGAGCCGCTCGCCGAGCGCCTCGCCCTCGACATCGCGCTCCACGATCAACGCGGCTGTCTGTCGCCGCGTGCGGTGTACGTGGAAGCCGACGGCGCGCCGTCGCCGATGGCCTTCGCCGAGCGGCTCGCGGCGGCGCTCGAGCACGTGGCCCGCGAGCTGCCGCCCGGCCCCGCGACGGTCGAGGAGCGGGCGGCGCAGCAGCTACTCGCCAGCGAGGCCGAGTGGGAGGCCGGCAGCCGGGTACTCGCCGGCGCCGGCGGACTCGTGGTGTACGACCCGCGGGCGGCGTTCCGTCCCATCGCCGGCCGGCGGGCGATCCGCGTGCACCCCGTCGCCACGCTCGCCGCGCTGCCCGTGGTGCTGCCGAAGCGTCGCGTCGAGTGCGTCGGGCTCGCCACGTCCGGCCCCGAAGCGGCCGCGCTGGTGCCGGGGCTGCGCTCGCTCGGGGTCGCGCGCCTCTGTCCCATCGGCCGCATGCAGCAGCCGACCCTCGCCTGGCCTCGTGGCCAGCGGCTGCCGCTCGGCTCGTTGCGCGGCCGTCCGGACGGCGGCGCGCTCGAGATCGAGACGTGAGCGACGCGCGTCTGCGCGCGCTCTTCCTGCGTCACGTCTGCCAGACATCACCAAGCCCGCTCGGCATCACCGTCGCGCGCGCCGCCGGTTCGACGGTGTGGGACGTGAGCGGCCGGGCGTATCTCGATCTGCTCGCCGGCATGGGCGTGGCGAACGTCGGCCATACGCATCGCGAGGTGGTGGCTGCGGTGCGCGCGCAGGCGGAGCGTCATCTGCACGTCATGGTCTACGGTGAGATGATCCAACAGCCGCAGGTGGACCTCGCCGCCCGGCTCGCCGGCCTCCTGCCCCCGCCGCTCGAGGTCGTGTACTTCACGTCGAGCGGCGCCGAGGCGGTCGAAGGGGCGCTCAAGACCGCGCGCAAGCATACCGGCCGCCGCCGGCTCGTCGCCTTCGAGGGCGCCTTCCACGGCGACACCTTCGGCGCGCTCTCGGTCGGCGGAAACCCGCGCTACCGCGCGCCCTTCGAGCCATTGCTCGCCGACGTCGCGTTCCTGCCGTTCGGCGACGAGCAGGCGCTCGCCGCCGTCGACGAGCGCACCGCCGCCGCGATCGTCGAGCCGGTGCAGGCCGAGGCGGGCGTGCGTGCGCCCGCTCCCGCGTTCCTGCCCGCGCTCCGGCGTCGGTGCGACGACGTCGGCGCGCTGCTGGTGCTCGACGAGGTGGTGACGGGCTTCGGACGCACCGGAAGTCTCTTCGCGTTCGAGCGCGCGGGCATCGTCCCCGACCTCCTCGTCCTCGCGAAGGCGCTCGGGGGCGGCCTCCCGCTCGGCGCGTTCGTCGGCAGCGCGGCGGTCATGCAGACCCTGGCGCACGACCCCCCGCTTGCGCACGTGACCACGTTCGGCGGCCATCCGGTCTCCTGTGCGGCGGGCCTCGCGGCGCTCGAGGTGCTGCTCCGGGACCGCCTCGTCGCCCGCGCCGCGGCCCTCGGGGCGACGCTCCAGACGCAGCTCCGGGCGCTCGTCGGACGCGGCGGGCTGGTCGTCGTCCGCGGTGTGGGCCTGCTCGTGGGTCTCGAGTTCGCCTCGGCGGAGGCGGCGGCCGGCTTCACCCGACGCGCGCTCGACGGCGGCCTGATCCTCAACTGGACGCTCCACCGCGATACCGTCGTGCGGCTCGCGCCGCCGCTCGTGCTGACGGACGACGAAGCGGAGCGCGCCGTGGCCGGCATCCGCGCGGCGCTCGGATAGCAAGCCGACCCGAGACGAAGTCTCGGGTCGATTAGGGGCAGGGATACGCGACCTGGTTCGCGTTCTCGATCTGCGAGAGGATGCTCGTCCCGAGGGTGTCGCGGTTCGCAGGCGACAGGCAGGCCTGCTGGCAGAGGCCCTTCCCGTCGAGCTTGGTCATCGCGGCGCGATACTTCTCGAGCGCCGACTTGTGCTTGGCCGGGTCGGACTCTTCGCACACCTCTTCGACGAACCCCTTCCCGGCAAACATCGCGTCGGCCTGCTTCTGGTGACAGTGCGTGACCGCGGCCGCGAGCTTCCCGAGCTCGCGCCCGACCGTGTCGGCACACTTGAGCTTCAGCTTGCCGGTGAGGCCGTTGGCGTCGATGGTCCCCGCGTCGTCGCCGCCGAAATCGACGGACGAGGTGCCGTCACAGTAGATCTGCCCGTTGAGGGCGTCGAGCGAGCCCGTCGTCGTCTTGCCGGCAAAGAGGGTGGCCTCACGCGCCGCCGCCTGCATCAGCTGCTTTGCGCTGCAGAGGTCCTTGCCGCTCGGACCGAGCTTCGCGAGCGCGGCGTCGAGCTTCTCCTTGGCCGACTTCCCGGCGTTCGGACCCTCCTCGCACTGCTCCTCGTCGAACGGGATCGGTCGGCCGTTGAGCGCGCTGAAGACGGCGTCCGCCTGCTTCTGATGGCAGCCGATGACCGCACGGATCGCCTTCGCGAGGGCCTTGCCGATCGAGTCGCCGCACTTGAGGTGGTTCTTGCTGTCCGGCACGCAGCCGGTGTCGTCACCGCCGAACCCGACGGCAGTGGTCGTCGTGGTGGTGCTGGTGGTGGTCGCGGTGCTCGTCGTCGACGTCGCGAGCGTGGTCGTCGTGCTGCTCGTGGTGGTCGTCGACGAGCTGGTCGTGGTGGTGGTGCTGGTCGTCGACGTCGATGTCGTGGCGATGGTCGTCGACGTGGACGTCGTCGCGACGGTCGTCGACGTCGAGGTCGTGCCGATGATGGTGGTCGACGTGGACGTCGTACCGATGATGGTCGTCGAGGTGGACGTCGTGCTGACGATGGTGGTCGACGTCGTGTTCGTGTGCAACGTCGTCGAGGTGGTGGTCGTGGTGCAGCCGGTGATCGGCGTGTTCGTGCAGCCCGTCGTCGGCGAGCAGGTGTCGGCGGTGCAGGCGTTCCCGTCGTTGCAGTTCGGCGCCCGGCAGCTGGCGTCGCAGCACGCGTTCACCGTACCGGTGTCGCACGTCTCCGGGAACTCGACGACGTGGTTGCCGCACGTCGGACACGGTATCAGACAGTTGCTCTGGCCGAAGCTCGTGCACGCCGGCTCGAACGTGATGTCGCTCGGCGCCAGCGGCGGCGAGAACGTCCCGGTGACGGGCGGCGTCGCCCCGTTCGGCAGGATGAGGAAGTTCCGGCTCGAGGCGTTCCCACCGGTCGTCTTCACCTGCGCGCCGCTGTCGACGACCAGCGCCTTGCGCGACGAGATGGTGTTCTTCGCGAGGTTGTCGCCGGTGGTATCGATGACGGCTGTCGACGAGAGGTGCACCGTGCATCCGTCGAGCAAGGTGGTGCCGTTCGCGTTGGCGAGCGTCGAGTGGCCCTTGGCGTGCACGTTGCCGCTGAGGGTGAGGTCGCCGGGAGTGTCCGGGGATCCGGCGACGAGGGTGATGGTGCCGCCCGAGCTGTCGGTGGCACTGCCGCCGTCCCCGTTGATCTCGGCCGTCGACGTGATCGTCAGGCCGAGCCCGGCCTCGAGGTCAACGCAGCCCGCGGAGTTGGCGCCCGACGTCGAGACGCTCGCGAGCGCCGTCAGGCTGACCGCGCCGTTCCCGAGCGCCGTGACCCCGCCGCCGTTGCCCGTCGTGACGTTGGTGATCTGGCGAATGGCCGTCACGGCCGCGTTCAGGTTGATGCCGTCGCCGGAGCAGAAGGTGATGCAGCCGCCGTCCGACGTCCCATCGGCGTGGACGGGTCCGTTGATGGTGATCGTGCTGCTCGAATCGATCTCCATGAGCCCGCCGCCGCCCGTCCCCCCTGTTCCGTCGATCAGCTGACTGAAGGTGGTCGGGTCCTCGGTGGTGACGCAGAGGCTACCGCCGGTGCCGTCGGAGGTGGTGCCCGTCCCCGCCGACGAACCGAGCC
>VBKG01000524.1 GCA_005879585.1 Deltaproteobacteria bacterium
CGGGTCCGTGATCTTGTAGCACTTGAGGTGGTCGGCGACGGCGGCGTCGCTGCGCGCCGATGGAAGAAGCACGGCGATGAGGGCCGCGAGCAGGGTCTTCATGTGACTGACCTCCCCAACTACGTACGCGACTGTCCCACCGGCGCCGGCCGCGCGTCAAGCGAGAAGAAGATACAGCTTTCAAACGGGGCAATCGCTCCGATCGCGTTCCTACCAGCCCGCCAGCCTTCCGAAACGAGAACAGGGATGATAGGGCCCGCGCCTCCCGGCGAAGGAAGAATCGCCGGCCTACCTGGCGCACGGCAAGGGCGAGTAGCCCGCGGCGTGCGCACTGTCGTTCTTCCACTGTCGTTCTTCCATTGACGGCAGAGGTCTCGCCGGCGTAGTACCAGCGCGATAGCGCCTTGGCGCTCCATGATGCATCGCGCGCTCGTCACCGTGCTCGCACTGTTGCTGGTCGTTGCGCGCGTCTGGTCGTGGCCCGGGGATCTAGACACGACCTTCGGAGATCACGGCAAGGTCAAGCCCGACGTAAGCCCGGTCGGCGTGGCGAATGCCGCTGTCCTTCAGGCCGACGGTCGTATCGTCGCTGCGGGATCGACAGGCACCTACGACCAGCCGCTTCACATCACGCTCGTGCGTTACAACGTCGACGGCAGCCTCGATCCAATGTTCGGCACGGCAGGACAGGTAGTCACCACCATCGGCAGCGCTGGTGCTGCGCTTGCCGTCGCCCGCCAGCCCGACGGCAAGCTCGTCGCTGCCGGCTACGGGGTCGTGAACGGGCAGCAGCTCATAGCCCTCGCCCGGTACGATTCGGTCGGGAACGCCGATTCCGACTTCGGCGCCAGCGGCACGGTAGCCACAGCGGTCGGCACGTCGGCCGATGCTCGGGGGATCGCAGTTCAGACGGACGATAGCATCGTCGTCGTGGGCTCGACCGCAACGACGTCGGGCGATACCGACTTCGCGCTGGCGCGCTACGATACGCGCGGCAACCTGGATCCGAGCTTTGGAACCGGCGGCATCGTCGTCACGGATCTCGGGGGGGTCGACGCCGCGCAGGCCGTGGCACTTCAGTCGGACGGGAGGATCGTCGTCGGTGGGTCATCGGACGGACGCTTCGCATTCGCACGCTACGGCGTCGACGGTACGCTCGACTCGACGTTCGGAAGCGGGGGTGTCGTCGTCACGAACTTCGAAGGCCGACTCAGCGCCCTCGCGCTCGCTTCCGGCGGGAAGATCTTGGCAGCCGGCACGGGCTTCAACGGATACACGTTCAGGGGCTTTGTGCTCGCCCGATACAACGCAGACGGGACGTCGGATCTGACGTTCGGGACGGCTGGGAGCGTGACATCGCATTTCGGCAGCGGCGACCCCGACGCCGCGTTTGCCCTTGCAGTCCAATCCGATGGCAGGATCGTCGTCGCTGGCAGGGCTGAGCCAGGGCAGCGTAATGGCACTAGCTACTTTGGACTCCTCCGCTACGAAGCAGACGGCGTGCTCGACCGAAGCTTCGCGCCCTGCGTCGGCGCGACTACTGGCTTCGGGGTCTTCGTGGGCGCCGAGGCTGTTGCGGTGCTCGTCCAGCCTGATGGCAAGCTCGTCGCGGTCGGCAGGTATTTCGAGGCCGCGCGCTACGTCGGCACTGGCGCGGCAACGGCCTGCGAGCCGGCCGTGCCCGGAAGGAGCGCCCTCCTCCTCCGAAGCCCGATCCTGCCCCCACACGCCGTATTCTCCCGTCCGCAGTGGTTGCGATGGCGCTGGACCGGGGCCAGCGCAGTCGACACCACTGACTTCGGCGATCCGACCGCAGGGACCGACCTGATACTGTGCGTCATGGACGCCGAGAGCGGCGTGCCGTTCGAGCTCGGAGCGATGGCGCCGGCGAATCCGTGCGTGACTGAGAGCCCAGCGCGTCCTTCGGGGCGGTGCTGGCGCTCGACCGCCCGTGGGTACTCTTACATGGCGCCGAGCGACCCCATATTTGAAGTACCGGACGGCCTCGCGCGAATTACCCTCAGACCTGGGCCGGCGGGACGGGCGACAATTCACGTGCAAGGCGGGGGGCACGCTGATCCTCCAGTCCTCGCCTTACCCTCATTTCCGCTGACGACGCCGGTCGTCGTCCGCTTCCAGCGCGACGACGGTCCGAGCTGCTGGGAGGCGACTTTCTCGAACCCGTCCCGGAACGACGGGACGGGATTCACCGCCAAGTCGGACTGAACAGCGCGGTGCACGCGACCGTACCGAACCTCCTGCCAACCGCCCGTCGAGCGTCTCGCCCCGCAACGTACAGGCGCGCCGGGAAACCTGCGCCTCACGTCTCTTCCGCACGAACGCGCGCGGCCCGTCCACCACCCCCCTCGCTGGTGAAGGAAGATAGAGCCTTCAAACGGGGTAATCAGCCCGCCAGCCTTCCGTAACGACGCAGCGCACAACGGAACTTGCCGCTTCGGTAAGCGCTCACCTGACCAGCAGTCCCCATTAGGGGAAGCAGACCGGCTTAAAATCCGCTGCGTCGAGATGGCCGTGGGATTGGAGTGAGTTTTCGAG
>VBKG01000530.1 GCA_005879585.1 Deltaproteobacteria bacterium
GAGGTCCTTCCACGTGCCGGCGACGCCCTTCACGTCGGCCTGGCCGCCGAGCTTCCCCTCCGAGCCGACTTCGCGTGCCACGCGCGTCACCTCGGAGGCGAAGGAGCGGAGCTGATCCACCATCGTGTTGATGGTGTTCTTCAGCTCGAGGATCTCGCCGCGCACGTCGACGGTGATCTTCTTCGACAGGTCGCCGGTGGCGACGGCGGTCGTCACCTCGGCGATGTTCCGGACCTGGCCGGTCAAGTTTCCGGCCATCAGGTTCACGCTGTCGGTCAGGTCCTTCCAGGTGCCGGCGACGCCCTTCACGTCCGCCTGGCCGCCGAGCCGCCCCTCGGTGCCGACCTCGCGGGCCACCCGGGTCACCTCGGCCGCGAAGGAGCTCAGCTGATCGACCATCGTGTTGATGGTGTTCTTGAGCTCCAGGATCTCGCCCTTGACGTCGACCGTGATCTTCTTCGAGAGGTCGCCGCTGGCGACCGCCGTCGTGACCTCGGCGATGTTCCGCACCTGGCCGGTCAGGTTGCTGGCCATCGAGTTCACGCTGTCGGTGAGGTCCTTCCAGGTGCCGGCGACGCCCTTCACGTCCGCCTGCCCGCCGAGCTTGCCCTCGGTGCCGACCTCGCGCGCGACGCGCGTCACCTCGGCCGCGAACGAGCTCAGCTGATCCACCATCGTGTTGACGGTGTTCTTGAGCTCGAGGATCTCGCCCTTCACGTCGACCGTGATCTTCTTCGAGAGATCGCCGTTCGCGACCGCCTTGGTCACGTAGGCGATGTTCCGGACCTGCGCGGTCAGGTTGCCGGCCATGAAGTTCACGCTGTCGGTGAGGTCCTTCCACGTGCCGGCCACACCGCGGACGTCCGCCTGCCCGCCGAGCTTCCCCTCCGTGCCGACTTCTCGTGCCACGCGCGTAACCTCGGAGGCGAAGGAGCGGAGCTGGTCCACCATCGTGTTGATGGTGTTCTTGAGCTCGAGGATCTCGCCCCGCACGTCGACCGTGATCTTCTTCGACAGGTCGCCGGTGGCGACGGCGGTCGTCACGTCCGCGATGTTGCGCACCTGCGCGGTCAGGTTCGCGGCCATGAAGTTCACGCTGTCGGTCAGGTCCTTCCACGTGCCGGCCACACCCCGCACGTCGGCCTGCCCGCCGAGCTTGCCCTCGGTGCCGACCTCGCGCGCGACGCGCGTCACCTCGGAGGCGAACGAGCGGAGCTGATCCACCATCGTGTTGATGGTGTTCTTCAGCTCGAGGATCTCGCCCTTCACGTCGACCGTGATCTTCTTCGAGAGGTCGCCGCTCGCGACCGCGGTCGTCACCTCGGCGATGTTGCGCACCTGCCCGGTCAGGTTGGCGGCCATGAAGTTCACGCTCTCGGTGAGATCGCGCCACGTGCCGGCCACGCCCTCGACCTTGGCCTCACCGCCGAGCTTGCCCTCGGTGCCGACCTCCCGGACCACACGCGTGACCTCGGAGCAGAACGCGCCGAGCTGCTCGACCATCCGGTTGACGGTCTTGGCGGTGCGCAGGAACTCGCCCTGGAGCGAGCGTCCGTCGAAGTCGAGGGCCATGGTCTGGGTGAGATCGCCCTTGGCGACCGCACCGATCACGCGAGCCATCTCGCTCGTGGGGTGGACCAGGTCGCCCACCAGCGCGTTCACCGACTCGATCGACGACGCCCAGAGGCCGGTGAATTCCCCGACCGACACGCGGTGGCTGATCTTGCCTTCCTTGCCGACGAGTCGGGCCAGGCGCTCGAGCTCGCGGGTCAAGCGCTGGTTCGACTCCATGATCTCGTTGACCGTGTCGGCCACCTTGCCGCCCACCCCTGTCCACTTGAGCGGGAGCCGGGGCGCGAAGTTGCCGTGCCTGAGCGCGGTCAGGACCTCGAGCAGCTTGCCCTGGTCCACGTGGTCGGCGGGCTGCTGACCGTGTCCCTTCCCACGTGCGGGCGACTCCGGCGTTCCGCGCAAGCGAAGCGACGGAACCTTGGCGCCGGTCACCACCGAACCGCTGGACAGTCCATTGTTTCTCATCTCAGCTCGCTCCTCGCTCGGCGGACACGAACGCGATCCGCTCGGCGTCACTGGACGGCGGCCTGCTGGGCGGAGTGGAATCGCTCGGCCGGAGCAGGCTCCATGCCACGGCGGCGGCCTCCCCGACGCGCCGGCGGCCACGGCGGCAACCCGGGAGTGACCGGATGGCGAAGAAACGTTGTCCTCCCGTGGTCAGCCGAGAGCTGGCTCCCTCGCGCTCCCGACTCATGCAGGGCGCCACTACCGGGAATTAGGTGCGCATATCACCCGATTGCGGGAGACACCCGCGGCACGGGGGCGCGGTGGCGGGCACCGCCAGCTGTTCAAACGCGGCCCGTGCGCGCCGGAGATTGTACTCTCTCAGGAGCTCCGAGCGCCCGCGGATGCTCGAGGTTCACAGGTCGCGGCGTGGGTAGTACGGCCGATCGCCGAGGGCCTTGACCGCCGCCCAGAACTCCGGGCCGGCGGACTTGCCCGCCTCCTCGAGGTGCCACGCCTGTCGCTTGAGACTCCAGCTGTCGGGACGGAGGGCCTTTGCCTTCTCGAACGCAACCCGCGCGGCGTCGGGTCGACCCGCCTCGTGCAGCGCCGTGCCGAGCTGGAAGTACGCCGCCGCGAGCGCGTGGTCGCGATCCGGACCGGCGAGGCGGCGACGGACTTCGTGGTCGAAGTCGGGCTCGACCATGCCGCGGAAGTAGTCACCCGCCCATCCGGGGTCGCCGGGACGGACGAGGCGTCCGTCCTCGTCGATCCATGCGACCGTCGGTACGTTCACCCAGCCGTACAGCTCGGCGACGACGTGGCGGACGTCGATCAGGCTCGGGTGCGTCGGCTTGGCTTCACGGATCCACGGCCCGGCATCCGGCGCGCCGCCGCTGTCGAGTGCCACCGTGATGACGGCCAGATTCTCGTCACCGAGCTCGGTGTGGAGTGCCTGCCAGACCGGCAGGTCCATGCGACATCCTCACCACGAGGCCCAGGCGATCAGCACCGCCTTTCGGCCGCGCGCGTCCGACAGCGAGTGCAAGCGGCCATCGAGGTCGGGGAGCGTGAACTCGGGCGCCTCCAGCGACGGACGATTCGCGGCGCGCGCTTCGGGCGGCGCTCCGAACGCCCAGACGCGCCGCTCGTCGTCGTGGACCACCGCCTGGCCGCGGAGGCGCGCGAGCGCGGCGAGGTTGAGGTCGCCGTCGCCGCGCACGAA
>VBKG01000531.1 GCA_005879585.1 Deltaproteobacteria bacterium
TGCTACATCGTCTCGGCCGCGATGTTCGTCCTCGGCCTGAAGGGCCTCAGCTCGCCCAAGTGGGCGCGGTCGGGCATGTCGCTCGCCGCCTTCGGGATGTTCGTGGCGGTGGTGGGCACGCTCTTCCATCCGCACATCGTCACGTACCGGTGGATCGCGCTCGGCGTCGCGGTCGGCGCGGTCGTGGGCGGCACGATGGGGCTCCAGATCCCGATGACGGCGGTCCCGCAGCGCACGGCACTGTCGCACTCGCTGGGCGCGCTGGCGGCGTGCCTCGTCGGCGTCTCCGAGTACTTCCGCTACCAGGGCGCCCTCAGCCGCGTGACGCTGACCGCTCTCGACTTCGAAGTGGTCGTGGGCGGGCTCACCTTCACCGGAAGCCTCATCGCCGCGGCCAAGCTCCAGGAGCTGCTGCGCGGGCGGCCGATCACCTACCGCGGTCAGAACCTCATCAGCCTCACGCTGCTCTCGATCATCGTCGCCTCGGGGACGTACCTCGTGTACACCGCGGCGGCCACGCCGTTCTTCTACGTGATGGTGGCGATGTCGCTCATTTTCGGCCTGCTGCTGGTCATCCCGATCGGGGCGGCCGACATGCCGGTGGTCATCGCATTGCTCAACTCGTACGGCGGGCTCGCCGATGCGGCGATGGGCTTCGTGCTGATGAACAAGATCCAGATCATCACGGGCTCGCTCGACGGCACGTCGGGCTTTCTCCTCGCGCTGCTCATGTGTCGCGCAATGAACCGCTCGGCGATGAACGTGCTGTTCGGCGCGTTCGGCACGGTGTCGGAGGACGAGGCCGCCGCCGCGGCGGAGGCGAAGGGCACGGTACGGAGCATCATCCCGGAGGAGACGGCCGTCCTCCTCGAGACCGCACGCCAGATGATCGTCGTTCCCGGCTACGGCATGGCCGTGGCGCAGGCCCAGCACGCGGTCGCCGAGCTCGGGAACATTCTCAAGGAGCGCGGCGTCGAGGTGAAGTACGCGATCCACCCGGTGGCCGGCCGCATGCCCGGTCACATGAACGTGCTGCTGGCGGAGGCGAACGTCCCCTACGAGATGCTGCACGAGATGGAGGCGATCAACCCCTACTTCCCCGAGGCCGACATCGTGCTCGTCGTGGGGGCCAACGATGTCACCAATCCCGCCGCGAAGAACAACCGGTCGAGTCCCCTATTCGGGATGCCCATCCTGGAGGTGGACCGGGCCAAGTCCATCATCGTGCTGAAGCGCAGCATGCGCCCGGGCTTCGCAGGCGTCGACAATGATCTATACTACAACGAGAAGTGTATGATGCTCTTCGGCGACGCCAAGGAGAGCCTCACAAAGCTCATCAGCGAGATGAAGTCGCTGCTTTGAGCGATCAGGAGACCGGCCCATGAAGACGGTCACCCAGCTCTTGCGAGGGAAGGGACAAGGGATCCTTTCGGTGTCGCCGGACACACCCGTCTTCGACGCGCTGCAGGTGATGGCCGACAAGAACGTCGGCGCCCTCCTGGTGCTGGAACGCGGGGAGCTCGTCGGCATTTTCTCGGAGCGTGATTACGCCCGGAAGATCATCCTCAAGGGGAAGGCGTCCAAGGAAACGCCGGTGCGCGAGATCATGAGCTCGCACGTGCTCTACGTCCGTCCGGAGCAGACGATCGAGGATTGCATGGCGCTCATGACGGACAAGCGCGTCCGCCACCTGCCGGTGCTGGACCAGGGAAAGGTGATCGGCGTGATCTCTATCGGCGACGTCGTGAAGGCGCTCATCGCCGAGCAGCAGTTCATCATCGCCCAGCTCCAGAACTACATCACCGGCGGCCAGAGCTGACGGCGTCGCATTTCCCGACGCGTCCCCCGCGTCAGGTGGCCTGAGACGCGCTTTCCGCCGGTGATACGGGGACCGACACCGGACGCATGGCGGCGAGGACGACGACGCCCACGCCGATCCACACCGCCTGCGACGCGCGACGCACGAGCGTGAACGCGAGCCCCGTTCCCGCGGCGAACCCGAAGGCGCCGAAGGCGGCGGCGAGCGCGGCTTCGAGCGTCCCGAGGCTCGCCGGGATGAAGAAAGTGGCGAAGCGGACCGCGGACCAGAGGGCTTCGATGATGGTCGCGGTCACGAGCGACGCGGGCAATCCGAGACTCTGCAGGATGAGCACTCCCTGGACGGCGCCCAGCAGCCAGCCGACGAAGTAGAGACCGACCGACACGAGGAACCGGCGCCACTGGTGGCGATAGAAGCCGCGCAGCGCTTCGTCGAGCTGCTGCGCGTGGCGGATCCCGCTGCCACCCGCCCAGCCGAGAATGCGGCCGGTCTTCCCGACGGTCCCGGCGACCTGCACGGCGAGAAACCCACCGGCGCCGATCAGCTCGACGATCAGCAGATACAGCATCGCGCGGCGGAGCACCGACCCGACGGCCGGCGTCGTCCAGGCGAGCGCCACCCCGACCGCCAGCAGCAGTGCTTGTGAGAGGACCTCGGCGGTCTTCGCGACGATCAGCGACGGCACGCTCTCCCGGTACGACAAGTCACGCCGCAGGAGCCACGCCTTGGTGGCCTCGCCGCCGACCGCGGCCACGGCGGTGATCGCGTTGACCGCGTCGCCCGCGCACCGGGCCGCCACGAGACGATGGAATGGCGTGCGGTCGTGCGCGATCGCGTATCGCCAGCCGTAGCTGTCGACCACCACGTTGAGCGTGTGGACGAGGCAGATGAGGACGAACTGCCACCACGTGACGTGCTCGAGCGCCGAGGCGACCGACTCGGCGCGTGCGACATGAAGAAGCGCGAATGTCCCCGCGGGAAGTCCTGCACCTCGGCAAACGTTTCATATCCGAGGCGTTCATAGAAGCCGCGCGCCTGGAAGTCGAAGGTGTCGAGATCGGAACTGCGAGGTTGCCGGGAGGCGGTGGACCTTTCGTGAGCGCTTCCGCGAGCGTTACCACAACCAGTCGAGACGGCGAATCGGCCATCGACGGGATGGTCGCTGTTCGATCCTCTTCTGCAAGTGCCCGACGTTCCTGTCCCATGCGTTGACCTTCCCATCGCGCCAGGGCTAGCCTCCACCGCGATGGCGAGACCCGCCCCGAGCGAGTTCGACGAGGAGACGATTCCGGTCCCGCGATCGGTGCGCTTTCCCGTCGAGCTGGTCCCCCCCGCGAGCTTCGACCCGGTGCGCATTCAGACGTGGCCCCGGGTCGCCGGCCGCGTCGAGTGGGTGGGCGGGAGGCTGCTCTACATGCCGCCGTGCGCGAGGCTGCAGCGGGTCACGGTCGCCGACCTCGTCACCGCGCTCGGAACCTGGTGCCGCGGCCATGCGGAATTCGAGGTCGGGACGAACGAGGCGGGTATGGCGCTCGCCGGGGCCGTCCGCGCGGCCGACGCCGCCGTCTGGCGCCGCAAGGACCTCGGTGCGGACCGTGGGCTTGCACGCGTGCCGCCCGTACTCGCCGCGGAGGTGGCGGGCCGAGACGAGTCGGAGACGGAGCTGCGCGAGAAGGCCCGCTGGTATCTCGACGCGGGCGTGGCGGTCGTCTGGTGTCTCGTTCCCGAGAAGCGCGAGGTCCTCGTCGTCACCCGCGCGGGCGAGAGCCGATGCGGTGAGCGCGGGCGACTTCCGCCCCATCCCGAGGTGCCGGAGCTGGCGCCGCTCGTGGACGATCTCTTCGCTCAGGCAGCCGCCTGCAGCGGCTGAGCAAGGGAGTGAACGGCTGCACTTGCCAGCTCCGCGGGCGTGGGATCGTCCTGCAGCTCGGTCCGGCGCGACACGGCGTCGTCAGGGGCACACCCATCGATGACGACCGGCCCGTCTGGCGCCGCAACCGTGAGAGACAGCGGCTTGTTGATGACGATCGCCTCAGTAAAGGTTCTCTTGTAACAACAGCTTCGTCCCCGGCGCCGCCGCGTTGATCGCATCCTGAAGTGGTGTGCCGGGTCCTGGTGTGACGACTACGGTCGTAGCCCAGCCCACAACCGGCGCGACGAGCGTTAGTAGAACAGAGACCGCGAGTGGGGAGAACGGTCTCATGCCAGCGTCCTACTTCTGTGGGGAACTCGAAAATGCGACGCACTCGAATTTTGGGACCGTCCCGAGGACGCGAGTATCATCGTGATGCCCCCCCAGCGCTGCGCGGCGTGCACGATCCCGTCGATGAAATCGACGGTGGCATCGGCACACCGTGCGAGCAGAGCTTCGTGAAACGCGTCACCGTTGGTGTATCGATGGTACTCGACCTGGACGCTGGTCTTCGCCGGGATCAGTCCGAAGCTCAGCTTGGTGAGAATGCCGAGGGTGCCGTACGAGCCGTGAATCATGCCGAAGAGCAGCGGCTCACGCTCGGGCGAGCACGTGAGGACCTCACCCGTGCCGGTCACGATCTCGTAGTCGAGGCAGGTGTCGTGGAAGCCGCCGTAGCGGAACGAGGTCGACTCGATCGCACATCCGACGACGGCGCCGCCCACCGTGATGCCCTCGAGCTCGGGCACGACCGCGGGCGCGAGCCCGTGCGGCAGCGTCGCGTTCAGCAGATCGGCGAACGTGACACCCGGCTCGGCGACGCATCTCCGGCGCTCGACGTCCACCTCGAGGACATGGCGCAGCGCCGAGACGTCGACGCGGCGGCCCGCGAAGCGCCGGTCGCCGGCCGGCAGCGGGACGACGTGGTGCACGCCACCCTTGTCGACGTGCGCGGCGGCGCGAGA
>VBKG01000338.1 GCA_005879585.1 Deltaproteobacteria bacterium
CGCCTTCCTCGAGGCCGATGAGACGCACGCCCTGCGTGTTGCGACCGATCACGCGAATGTCGTTGGCGCGCAGCCGGATCACCTTACCGCCGCTGGTCACGAGCATGATCTGGTCCTCGTCGGTGACCATGCGGACGCCGACGACGCGACCGGTCTTCTCCGTCGTGCGCATCGTGATGATGCCTTTTCCGCCGCGCCGCGTCAGACGGTACTCTTCCATCTCCGTCCGCTTGCCGTAGCCGTTGGCGGAGACGGCGAGCAGCGTTGCGCCCGCCTGCGCGAGATCGAGCCCGACGACCTCGTCACCCTCGTCGAGCCGCATGCCCCATACGCCGTATGTGCCGCGTCCCATCCCCCGGACGTCGGACTCCTTGAAGCGAATCGCCTGGCCGTCGCGCGTCGAGAGGATCGCCTCGCTCGCGCCGTCGGTCAGGCGCACACCGATGACCTCGTCGGCCTCCTCGAGTGCGATCGCGATGAGGCCGGATGGCCGCGGGCTCGCGTACTGCATGAGGTCCGTCTTCTTCACGAGCCCGCGTCGCGTCGCGAACAGCAGGTAGCACCCATCGCGAAATTCACGGACCGCCAGGAAGGCCGATAGCTTCTCCTCGGGGCCGAGGTTCAGCAGGTTCGTGATGCTCCGGCCGCGGGCCGCACGGCCCGCCTGTGGGACCTCGTGCACCTTCAGCCAGAATACCCGGCCGCGCGTCGTGAAGATCAGGATGTAGGAGTGCGTCGAGGCCACGAAGAGATGCTCGACGAAGTCCTCGTCGCGGGTCGTCGCGCCGATCTTGCCGCGGCCGCCGCGGCGCTGGGCGCGGTAGAGGGCAACGGCGTTCCGCTTGATGTAGCCCTCGTGCGAGATGGTGACGACCATGTCCTCTTCGACGATGAGGTCCTCGACCGAGATCGCCCCCACTTCGTCCGTGATCTCGGTGCGGCGAGCATCCGCGTACTTCGCCCGTACCGCGCGCAGCTCCTCGACGATGATCCTCGAGATCTCGTGCTCGTCGGCCAGGATCTCGCGCAAGCGCTGAATGGCACGCTCGGTCTCCGCGTACTCCTCGAGGACCTTGTCGCGCTCGAGGCTCGTGAGACGCTGCAGACGCATCTCGAGGATGGCCTGGGCCTGCACCTGCGACAGCCCGAACGTCGCCATGAGGCCGTCGCGCGCGGTGGCCGGGTCCGCGGCGCTCCGAATCAGCGCGATCGCTCGGTCGAGGTGCTCGATCGCAATCTTGAGGCCGGCGAGGATGTGAAGCCGCTCCTGCGCCTTTCGGAGGTCGTACGCAGTGCGCCGCGTGACCACCTCGCGCCGGTGCTGGATGAACACACGGAGCGCGTCCTTCAAATTCAGCACGCGCGGACGGCCCTCGACGATGGCGAGCACGTTCACGCCGAAGGAGTCCTGCAGCGGGGTGTGCTTGTAGAGCTGGTTCAGCAGCACCTCGGCCACCGCATCGCGCTTCAGATCGATCACGATCCGCATGCCGTCGCGATCCGACTCGTCGCGCAGGTCGGCGATGCCATCGAGCTTCCGCTCGTTCACGAGCTCCGCGATGCGCTCGATCAGCCGCGCCTTGTTCACCTGGAACGGGATCTCGCTGACGATGATCGACGAGCGACCCGACTTCTCGTGCGTCTCGACGGCGGCGCGGGCCCGCATGGTGAGCACGCCGCGGCCCTCGCGGTACGCTTCGCGGATGGCGTTCCGGCCACAGATGAAGCCGCCGGTGGGAAAATCGGGGCCGGGGATGAACCGCATCAGCTCGTCGACGGTGAGTTCGGGGTTCTCGATCAGCGCGACCAGGGCATCGCAGACCTCGCCGAGATTGTGCGGCGGAATGTTCGTCGCCATCCCGACCGCGATGCCCGCCGACCCGTTGACGAGCAGATTCGGGATCTTGCTCGGGAGGACGAGGGGCTCTTCGGTCGAGTCGTCGAAGTTCGGAACGAAGCCGACGGTCTCCTTGTCGATGTCGGCGAGCAGCTCCTCGGCGAGCTCGGTGAGCCGGCACTCGGTGTAGCGATACGCCGCGGGCGGGTCGCCGTCGATCGAGCCGAAGTTGCCCTGGCCGTCGATCAGCGGGTAGCGGACGTTCCACTCCTGCGCCAGGCGCACGAGCGCGTCGTAGACCGCCGAGTCGCCGTGCGGATGGTAGCGTTTCAGAACCTCGCCGACGACGCCGGCACACTTGGAGTACCGGTGCGTGTGGGTGAGACCCTCGTTGAACATCGCGTACAGGATCCGGCGGTGGACCGGCTTCAGCCCGTCGCGCGCGTCGGGCAGCGCGCGGCCGATGATGACCGACATCGCGTAGTCCATGTAGGACTCGCGCATCTGGTCTTCGATGTTGACGGGAATGCGCTGAGGCCGCGGATCCATCCGGCCTCAGATGTCGAGATTGCGCGCGTTCAGCGCGTTCTCCTCGATGAACTTCCGGCGCGGTTCGACCTCGTCGCCCATGAGCGTCGAGAAGATCATGTCGGCCTCGACCGCGTCCTCGATCTTCACCTGGAGCAGCGTCCGGGTGGCAGGATTCATCGTCGTCTCCCAGAGCTGCCCCGGGTTCATCTCGCCGAGCCCCTTGTACCGCTGGATCTCGAGCCCTTTGCGTGCCTGGGTCATGGTGCGCGCGACGGCCTGCTGGAGGTTCGGCACCTGTTCCGCCCTGTCTCCGAGCGTGAGCGTGAACGGCGGCTCGCCGGCGACGGCCAGGTCGCGCGCGAGGCGGCGCACCTCCTCGAACTCCGCGGTGAGGCACAGATCGCGGTCGATGACGTTCCGATGGGCGGTGCCGTTGGCGCGCGTGGCCGCGATGATCTTCAGGCAGGCGTGCTCGCGGTCCTCCTCGAACGAGAAGCTGACGGGCATGATCGTGGGCGCCGCCACGGCGAGGTACGCCTCCGCGGCAGCGACGATTCGCTGGAGCTGCGCCTCGTCACCGAGCACCCCCGCCTCCATCGCTCCCTGGCGCGCCAGCGCCGCGACCACGTGGCGGTTGCGTCCCTTGCGTTCGAGGATGTCGAGCACCCTCTCGAGCCGGATGGCCTTCTTGACGAGCTGCTTCAGCGGCGTGCCGGTGACCGGTGGGCCGCCTTCGCCCTGCAGCCCGAGGTCCTCGGCGCCAAGCTGGATCAGGTAGTCCTCGAGACCCGCTTCGTCCTTCAGGTATTGCTGCGCGCGTCCGCGCTTCACGCGGTAGAGCGGCGGCTGCGCGATGAAGAGGTGGCCCGCCTCGAGGACCTTCTGGTAGTGCCGGAAGAAGAACGTCAGCAGCAGCGTTCGGATGTGCGCGCCGTCCACGTCGGCGTCGCACATCAGGATGATCGTATGGTACCGGAGCCTCGTGATGTCCTGGTCTTCCTTGCCGACCCCGGCGCCGAGTGCCATGATTAGAAGCTTTATCTCTTGTGATGATAGCATCTTGTCGAAGCGGGCCTTCTCGACGTTCAGGATCTTGCCGCGCAGCGGGAGGATGGCCTGGTTCTTCCGGTCGCGGCCCTGCTTGGCCGAGCCGCCGGCGGAATCGCCCTCTACAACGAAGAGCTCCGAGAACACCGGATCCCGCTCCTGGCAGTCGGCGAGCTTTCCGGGCAGCGAGCCGCCGTCGAGCGCGCCCTTCCGCCGCGCGAGCTCCTTGGCCTTTCGCGTCGCCTCGCGCACGCGCGCGGCCTCAAGCGCCTTCAGGACCACGCGCTTGGCGTCGGCGGGGTGCTCCTCGAGATAGACGGCGAGGCGGTCGTTCACCAGGGCCTCGACGATGCCCTTCACCTCGCTGTTGCCGAGCTTCGTCTTCGTCTGGCCCTCGAACTGCGGCTCGGGCACCTTCACGCTGATGACCGCCGTGAGGCCCTCGCGCATGTCCTCGCCCTGCAGCGCCTCGTTGTCCTTCTTGAGCAGACCGTTCGCGACCGCGTAGGCGTTGATCGTGCGGGTCAGCGCCGATTTGAACCCGACGAGATGGGTTCCCCCCTCGATCGTGTTGATGTTGTTGGCAAAGGCGTAGACGCTCTCGCTGTAACCCTCGTTCCACTGGAGCGCGATCTCGATCTCGAGGCCATCGCGGGTGCCGTGGAGGTAGATGACGTCGGGATGGATCGGCGTCTTGGCCTTGTTCAGGGTCTGCACGAAGGAGACGATGCCGCCTTCGTAGAGGAACTCGTGGGACTTCTGCTCGCGCTCGTCCTCGATAGTGATGTGAAGACCGCGATTCAGGAACGCGAGCTCGCGCAGGCGCTGTGAGAGGATGTCGAAGCTGAACTCCAGCGTCTCGAAGATCAGCGGATCGGGCTTGAACGTGACGCGTGTCCCGCGCTGGTCCGTGACACCCGTTTCCTCGACGGGCGCCACCGGCTCGCCGCGGCGATACCGCTGCGCGTAGACCTTGCCGGCGCGCCGGACCTCCATCTCCAGCGTCTCCGACAGAGCGTTCACCACGGATACCCCGACACCGTGCAGCCCACCGGAAACCTTGTATGCTCCCTTGTCGAACTTGCCGCCGGCGTGCAGCTTGGTCATCACCACCTGCGCCGCCGAGACTCCCTCGGTGGGGTGCAGCTCCACGGGAATGCCGCGCCCGTTGTCCACCACGGTGACGCTTGAGTCGATGTGGATGGTGACCGCGATGTGGGAGCATTCACCGGCGAGCGCCTCGTCGACGGAGTTGTCGACGACCTCGAAGGCGAGGTGATGCAGTCCACGCTCGCTTGTGTCGCCGATGTACATGCCGGGGCGCTTGCGAACGGCCTCGAGCCCCTCGAGGACCTTGATGTTCGCGGCCCCGTAGCCGCTTTCGGCCATCGTGTTTGGTGTGCTCATGCGCGACAGAAAAGGGTTTCAGCGAGCATGGCCATTTTATCCCGCGCCGAGCTGTAACGCCATACCGGACGTGATCAAAAACACATTATATTCCGGGCTGTTACTGGAACTACCCGGGCGGTGTAAAACGGGCGCTGAAGGCTAGGACGATATGACCGCGCCTACAGGCGCATCGGCATGACGACGTAGGTGTATTCGGGGTCGCTGGCGCCGCTCACGGTACCCGGCCCGACCTCGTCGGTGAGCCCGAGCTCGATCACCTCGCCTTCGGCGTGCACGCCGAGCACGTCGATCAGGTAGCGCGCGTTGAAGCCCACGCTCAGCGCCTCACCGCCGTAAGAGATCTCGATGTCCTCGGACGCCTCTCCCTGATCGGGGTTGCTGGCGGAGGCCTCGAGCTTTCCCTTCTCGAGATGGAGCTTGACGCCGCGCGAGCGCTCGCTGGCGAGCAGCGAGATCCGCCGCAGCGCCGCCAGCAGATCGTCGCGGTTGAAACGCGCCTTGGCACGCACGGAACCGGGGATCACCTGCCGATAGTCGGGAAACTCTCCCTCGACGATACGCATGAAGAACGACACGGTGGGCGTAGCGAGCCGCATGTCCTTCGGCGACACGTGTACCGTCACATCGCCCTGATCCACCTCGTCGAGGAGCTTCCGCGCCTCCACGAGCCCCTTCCGTGGCATGATGATGCCGCGTTCGGGCCGCGGTCCGGGGACGCGCCGGTCGATCTTCGCCAGGCGATGGCCGTCGGTCGCTACCATCCGGAGCGCCCCGCTCTCGCCCGCTTCCATGAGCACACCCGACAGATTGAACCGCGTCTCGTCGGTCGAGACCGCAAAGATGGTCTTGTCGATCATCTCCCGGAGCGTGGCCGCCGCGACCTCCATCGTCACGCCGCCCTTCGGGTCCATGGCCAGCGGCAGCTGCGGGAAGTCCTTCGGGTCCAGGCTCACGATCTTGAACTTCGAGCGTCCCGCGTGGACCTCCACCCAGCCCGCCGCCGTGGCCTTCACCAGGAGCTCATCGGCGGTAACTTCCCGGCTGATCTCGTAGAGTTTACGGGCATTTAAGGTTACGGAGCCCTTCCGCTTGACGTCCGCCGGCGTCCGCACCCGGAGGCCCACCTCCATGTCGGTTGCGGTGAGCGTGATGCCGCCTTCTGCCGATTCGATCAGGACATTCGCGAGGATCGGGACCGTACTCCGCCGCTCTACGACGCCTTGCACGAGGTAGAGTCCACGCGTCAGATCCTCCCGCCTGATGCTCAGCTCCATGGCGACCTCCCCTCCGCAGTTATCCCCACTGTCCCCTGTGCCTAAGGAGAACGGTGGATCTTTTCATCTGAAGATCTCGTTGTCGTCGTAGGTGGTGTGGACGACGGGAAGAAGCCCACAAGCCCTCTGAATCGTGTATTGAACCGCGGTCCTCTTGTCCACCCTGTAGTGGTGGTTTGTTCCCCGTTTCTACTGTCCTCGTAAGGTCCGCTCGAGCCGTTCGACCGTCGCACGGAGCGCGGCGTCCTCCTTCAGGCGGCGCTCGGTGACCGTGACCGCGTGGATGACCGTGGAGTGATCGCGCGCGAATGCCTCACCGACCTGCGGAAACGAGGCGCCGAGCAATCGTCGGCAGAGGTACATCGCGAGCTGCCGCGGCATCGCGATGTTCTTGCTCCGTTTTTTGGAGTGAACGTCCCCGGGCCGCACCGAGAAGTGGTCGCAGACCGCGGCGACGACGTCACTGAAGCCGATGGCACGACCACGAGCCGTCCCTGCTTGCAGCACCTCACGCGCGAGATCGACGGTGATCGGCAGTCGGTGGAGCGAGGCATACGCACCGAGTCGGGTGAGCGACCCCTCGAGCGCTCGGACATTCGAGTCGATGTGACCGGCGATGAAAAGCGCGACGTCGTGATCCAGCGGAATGCGCTCGAGGTCGGCCTTCTTCTCGAGGATCGCGACTCGCGTCTCGACGTCGGGCGGCTGGATGTCCGCGATGAGACCCCACTCGAAGCGGTTTCGGAGCCGCTCCTCCAGGTCGGGGATGTCCTTCGGCACCTTGTCCGAGGTGAGCACCATCTGCCGACGCAGCTCGTACAGTGTGTTGAAGGTGTGGAAGAACTCCTCCTGCGTGCGCTCGCGTCCCGCGAGCAGCTGCACGTCGTCGAGGATGAGCACGTCGACACGACGGAAGCGCTGCTTGAACTCGCCCATGCGATCATGGCGGAGCGAGCCGATCAGGTTGTCGATGAAGGTCTTCGACGACAGGTAGCCGATCTTCAGCGCGGGCTGCTTCTCCTGGATCTGATGGCCGATGGCGTTGGCGAGATGCGTCTTGCCGAGTCCGACGCCGCCGTAGATGAAGAGCGGGTTGTAGTGGTCGCCGGGCTGGCTCGCGACCGCCTTGGAGGCGGCGTGCGCGAACTGGTTGGACGCCCCGACGACGAAGTTCGCGAACGTGTACTTGCTGTTCAGCTCGGAGTACGCCGCACGATGATCGAGCCGGCGGCGCGGCAGATCGACGAACAGCTCGCCCTGATTGCGTGATGGCAGCTCGAGCGCGACGTGGCGCGAGCCGACGACCGCCGCCACAGCCTCGCGCAGGCGAGGCAGGTAGTGGTCCGTGACGCAGACTAGGACCAGCTGGTTCGGTGCCTCGAGCCGAAGGTCCGTCGACGTGAGCTCGAGCGGCCGGAGTCGTGCGACGATCTGCGACGCATCGTCGGCCGTGATGTCCTCGGAGACGCCTTCGGCCAGGCGCTCGAGCATCCGTCGCCAGAGCCCTTCGAGCGACGTCGCCCCGGAGTTACGAACAGGTTTATCCACAGCTGTGAATGGAGCGGAATTCACCATCGTTTCGCGTCCTTGCGTGTGAGAGCGTCGAAGAAGCGAAACACCCCGGGCGACTCTGCGCTTTCGTCCGGCGGGCGAGCCGGAGTCGAGCGTGTGAGAACCGCCTTGTGCTGCACGATGTTTTCGGAGCGATGATTCCGGGAGCGTAGGCACTGTAGGCGATGTCGCCGGCGCGCTGCAAGTGGAATCGTATGACACGACTGCGCTTGACGGCTTTCCGACGTGGTGTCACCGTTCGCTGAGCGTGCCACACGAGTCGGAGCGTCTCTATGCGCACGCGTGCCGCGTCATCCCGGGCGGTGTGAACAGCCCCGTGCGGTCGTGGAAGGCCGTCGGCGAGCATCCGCTGTTCCTGCAGCGAGGCCGTGCCGCAGAGGTCGTCGACGCCGACGGTCGGGCGTATCTCGATTTTCTCGGCTCGTGGGGTGCCCTCATCCTCGGACATGCGCCGCCGCGCGTGAGCGCGGCCGTGGGGCACCGGGCGAAGTCCGGAACCACGTTCGGGGCGCCGACGGCCGGCGAGGTGGAGCTGGCCCGCGTCCTCGTCGACGCGGTCCCTTCGCTCGAGCAGGTTCGCCTCGTCAGCTCGGGAACCGAGGCGACGATGAGCGCGCTCCGCCTCGCACGTGCCGCGACGGGACGCGAAGCGATCCTCAAGTTCGCCGGCTGTTACCACGGCCACGTCGACGCCCTGCTCGTCCGCGCGGGCTCCGGCGCGCTGACGCTGGGTGTGCCCGACAGCCCCGGTGTCCCGCCGAGCGTCACGGCGCTCACGCGAACGGCGGAGTTCAACGACGTGGAGGGGGTCAGGGAACTCCTGCGCGCCCGTGGTGGCGAGCTGGCCGCGGTGATCGTCGAGCCGGTGGCGGGAAACATGGGCGTCGTCGCGCCCGCACCCGGGTTCCTCGAGATGCTGCGCGATGAGACGAGCCACGCCGGCAGCCTGCTCATCTTCGACGAGGTCATCACCGGCTTCCGCGTCGCCTGGAGCGGCGCCCAGGGCCGCTATGGCGTCACCCCCGACCTCACCTGCCTCGGGAAGGTGATCGGCGGTGGGCTGCCGCTCGCCGCCTTCGGAGGCTCCCGGGCGCTCATGGAGCAGCTGGCGCCGACGGGGCCCGTGTACCAGGCGGGTACGCTCTCGGGGAACCCGCTGGCGGTCACGGCGGGGCGGACCACTCTCGAGATCGTTCGCGAGCAGCCTGCGGCCTATGACCGCCTCGATAGCCTCGGCGCACGTGCCGAGGAACTGCTCCGACAGGCGCTCGCCGCCGGCGGGAAGTCCGGCTGCGTGAATCGCGTCGGCTCGATGTTGACCCTGTTCTTCGGCGTCGACACCGTGCGCAACCATAGCGAGGCGAGTCGCGCCGACACGGCGTCGTTCGCGCGCTTCTTTCACGGCATGCTCGCCGAGGGCGTCTACCTTCCCCCGTCGCAATTCGAAGCGTTCTTCATATCGCTCGCGCATACCGAGGCGGACATCGAGCGACTCGGCCGCGCGGCGCGCGCCGTGCTGGCGGGACGTTGATTGCCGCCGCCGAGCCCGCTCGTCCGCTATGGCCGCTACGGGGCGGTGGCGTTCGAGTTCTCGGGCACGATCGCGGCCGGCGCCGTCGTGGGCTACCTGATCGACCGGTGGCTGCATACCGAGCCGTATGGGGTCACCCTTTGCACGCTCCTCGCCGTGATCGGCGGGTTCGTGCGGCTCATCCTGCTGCTCCGGCGGTTCGACCAGCTCGATCGTGAGACCGAGCCTTAGCCGGCTGCAGGTGCGACACTGGATGCTCGTCGCCGCGGCGGCCGCCGCGGCGACCGCCGCTGGACGCGGCGGCGGAGTGCTTCTCGGCGGCGGCGTGATCGGACTGTCGGTCGCCCTATACGCGTTTGCACTCGACGGGCTGGTGCGCCGGCGTCGCACTCGCCTTGCTATTGGAATCCTGTTTGTTAAACTCGCCGCGCTTCTAGGTCTGGGCTCGCTGGCCCTCGCCTCGAGGCGGTTTCATCCGGATCCCATCGGTTTCGCGGTCGGGGTCAGCTGCTTTCCCGCCGCGGCCGTCTGGGAGGCGGTGCGGGCGCGAGGCGCGTGATGGAAGAGCACAAGCCGTTCACCTGGCTCGGCGGGTTGCCTTACCCCGAGCACGTGCTGACGGCCGGCCTCGTCGCCCTGCTCATCGTCGGATTCGCAGTCCTCGTGCGCCCGAAGCTCGCGGCCCCGGGCGCAGCAACCACACCGGACCCGCGCGCCTCCGCGCGTAGCTTCGCCGAGGTCTTCGTCGAGTTCATCAGCGGCCTCGCCGAAGGGGTGATCGGACACCATTCCGAGCGCTACGTCCCGCTGCTCGCGAGCTTCTTCATCTTCATCCTCGTCGCCAACCTGATCGGCCTCGTGCCCGGCTTCACGCCGCCGACGGCCGATTTCAACATCACCCTCGCGCTCGGCACGGTCGCCTTCGTGGCGTACCACGTGGCCGGCACGCGCGAGCACGGCCTCAAGTACCTCCAGCACTTCCTCGGCCCGGTCATGTTCCTCGCGCCGCTCATGCTCGTGGTGGAGCTCTTCAGCCACATGTTCCGTCCGGTGTCGCTCGGCATCCGTCTCTTCGCCAACATGTTTGCGGACCATCAGGTCGTCGAGATCTTCACGGGGCTCACGAAGATCGGGGTCCCGGTCATCTTCTACGTGCTCGGCGCATTCGTCGCCGTCGTGCAGGCCTTCGTCTTCACGATGCTGAGCGCCATCTACATCGCGCTCGCCGTCGCGCACGATCATTGAGCGGGCTCAAGGCTCGGCCGCCGTCCCGGCGGGAGTGGAGAGGATAGAGGAGAGGAAGGGATGTCGGGCGGTCCGGAGGGGAGGGTCATGAAGCGTCTTGCAGCAATCATGGGGAGCGGGTGTTGGCTCGTGATGATGGCGAGTCCGGCGCTCGCCGCGGAGGCCGAGGGCGGCGCAGGCCTCTGGTACCGGGGGCTCATCGCGCTGGCAGCCGGGCTCGGGCTCGGTCTCGCGGCGTTCGGCGCGGCACTCGGGCAGGGACGAGCGACTGCCGCCGCGATGGAGTCGATCGGACGGAATCCCAATTCGGCCGATCGCATCTTCACTCCGCTGATCGTGGGTCTCGCGCTGATGGAGGCGCTCGCGCTCTACGCCCTGGTTATCGCGTTCTTCCTCCAGGGAAAGGTCTGATGCAGCACCGTGCCGGCCGGACCTCGCAGATATCCGGCCGGCACGGCGAACTGGTCAGGATTTCTTTCCGGTCTGGGCGAAGAACGCGGAGAATAGCTGATTCACGCGAGCCGAGCTGCATTTGGGGCACTTCGGGCGCCGGGTCCCGTGTTCCTGGATCGACATCACGATCTGGAACTTCCGGTTGCATTTCGCGCACCGGTACTCGTAGGTCGGCATGGCCGGGGGATTAGTGGAAGGCCCCCGGGAGCACAACGGGTGATCGTGGAGGTGGGGGATGTGGTGGAGCATGCCTGAAACCGAGCCGCCTGCCGGCGGCCCCGCGGTGCGACGCCTGGCGCTCGCGGGGACGATCGAGCGAAACCAGCGCACCGTGCTGACGTCGGTCGTGCTCGCCGACGTCCAGCCGAATCCCGATCAACCGCGCAAGCACTTCGCGCCGGACAAGCTCGCCGAGCTCGCGGATTCGATCAAGGCGCGAGGTCTGCTGCAACCGATCATCGTCCGGCGCCTGGAGCACGGCTACCAGCTGCTCGCCGGCGAGCGTCGCTTCCGCGCGGCGCAGCTCGCGGGCATCGACAAGCTCCCGGCTCTGATCCGCACCGCAGACGACCCGCTCGAGATCGCGCTGATCGAGAACCTCCAGCGCGAGGATCTCTCGCCCCTCGAGGAAGCGGAGGGGCTCGCGCTGCTCATCGAGCGGCACGGGTACACCCATCGTGACATCGCCGATCTGCTCGGCAAGAGTCGGCCGTACGTCTCGAATACGCTCGCCCTCACGCGGTTGCCGGATGCGGTGAAGGCCGATCTGCGCCGCGACGGGCCGGCGGTATCCCGCGAGCTACTCATGAGCGTCGCCCGGGAGGAAGACCCGGAAGCCGCGCTGGCCCTCTGGCGGCGGCTCCAGCTCGACCTCCTGTCCGTGCGCCGCTTCCGCGCGGAGCGCGACGCAACGATGGCCGAGCGTCCCGTCGTGCTCGACGTGATCGCCGCGGCGCGCCGCCTGAACCGCGCGCTCGTGCGGCTCATCGCCGAGGGCGCACCGGCGGCGCAAACGCCGCGTCTCGTGCGGACGCTGCGGCGCACCGGAAGGCTCGTGGAGCGGCAGCTGAGCGCGCTCGAAGCCGCCGACGGGCTCGAAAGCGGGGCCTGACGATGGACGCCACACTCGCCAACCCGGCTCTCCGGCTCTTCGGGATCGTCTCGCTGATCCTCGTGCTGAAGATGGCGGCCGTCGGCCTCTACACGAGCACGCTCCGGATCGGCCGCAAGGTCTTCGCCACGCCGGAGGACTACGCCCTGCAGGGCATGCCGACGAGGAGCGGGAACGACGCCGACATCGAACGGGTCCGCCGCGCGCACCAGAACGACCTCGAGAACATTCTGCCGTTCTTCGTGGTCGGCTTCTTCTTCGCGCTCACCCGCCCGCCGTGGCTCGCTGCGGAGATCCTGTTCATCGGCTTCGCCGTCGCGCGCGTCCTGCACAGCGTCTTTTACATCCGCGCCATGCAGCCCCACCGGACCATCGCGTTCACGGCCGGGTCGCTGCTGAGCGGCGTTATGGTGGTGTGGACGCTCGTGGTGCTGGTGCGGGGCGCGTCGTAGCGACCCGACGTCAGCGCCACCGGGGCGGACGCTTCTCCGCGAAGGCACGGATTGCCTCGCCCCATTCCTCGCGCCCGAAGCCGTGAATCAGCTCGGTCATCTCGTACTCGAGAGACTCCGCGAGCCCGTGTGACCGGCCGTACTCGACGCACGCCTTCTGCGCCCCGAGCGCCCCGGCAGGGAGAGCGAGCAGGCGGTCGACGAACGCCGCCACGGCCGTCTCGAGCTCCTTTCGTGGCACGACGCGATGGACCAGGCCGATCTCCAGCGCGCGCGGTGCCGGGATCCGTTCGCCGAGCAGGAGGATCTCGGTGGCCGGGCCGAGGCCGACGAGCCGCGGCAGCCAGAAGGCGGCGCCGCTCATCGAGCACATCGCACGCGGCACGCGCACGTCGCCGAGCTCGGCGTCGGCCGCGGCGATCCGGAAGTCGCAGGCGAGCGCCAGGTCGAAGGCCGCCCCGAGCGTGTAGCCGTTGAGCGCGGCGATCACCGGCACCCTGGCCCCGCGGAGTCGGGTGACGAGCCGATGATGGCCGCGACGGATGTCTTCGGCCGGGTCCGTGCCCCCCATGTCGATCAGATCGTCGCCGGCGGAGAAGGCGCGCCCCGCGCCGGTGAAGACCAGCGCGCGGAGGTCGTCAAAGGGAAGTGTATCGAGGGCCGCGTGGATCTCGGCGAGCATCCTGAACGTGAACGCGTTCAGCTTCTCCGGACGGTTCAGCACGATCGTGGCGACCGAGCCCTCTCGACGACAGAGGATCTGTTCGTGATTCATGCCGGGCTTATAGCGCCGAGCGGCTCGACGCGGCCACGGCGAGCGTGGCGGTTCGTTACAGCGTTGGTGACGTTTCGTTACCGCCGTCTCAGCGCGCCGAGCGAACGCGAGCCATCCATCAGGGTCTGTCCCTGGCACGACATCTGCTCACACCGAGCGCCGAAGGGAGTCATCATGGAGAGTCAGGCAAGGGTGATCGAAGCGACCGGTACCGGCGCCGAGCTCGCGCCCGAGACTGTCCTTCCCTCGCAGTTCTTCGACCGCCTGCAGGGTGACTCCTCGCTCCAGCCGGAGAAGCGCCTCATGCTCGCCGTGCTCGAGGATGCCGTCGGGACGTTCCAGAAGTACGTCAACGTGCGCAGCCGCCACGGACGCCGCCTGTTCAGCGAAGCCGAGGAATGGTTCGCCTCGCACGACGGCGACTGGCCATTCGCGTTCGTCAGTGTCTGCCAGGCTCTCGGGCTCGAAGCGGACTATCTGCGCGCCGGACTCTGGCGCTGGCGGGATCGGCAGCCGCTGCCGGTCGGCGACGAGACGAAGGTCGTGCGGTTCCCGTTCCGTCGCGTGAACGGCAGCCGGCACTCCGTCACGGGTCGCCCGGTCGGCCTCAGACGCTCGGCTTGAGCTCGCCGCCCGCGGTGGGCGGCGGGCGGCATCCTGTGATAGTCACCGCCACGCGATGCCGGCGCTCACGGAGCGTGCCGTCGGGGTGGTGGGTGCGGGCCCCGCGCTCGCGTCCCTGCTCCGCTGGGTGCGGCCGACGTTCGCACTGGCGGGCGATGCGCGCCCCGCGCTCGACATCGGCTACTTCGCCAACGTCATCCCGGTCGCACCGAACCTGGGCATCGCCATCGGGACGGACGGCGTCGGGACGAAACTCCTGATCGCGCAGGCGGCCGGCCGCTTCGACACGGTCGGCATCGACTGCGTGGCGATGAACGTCAACGATGTCCTCTGCGTCGGCGCGCGGCCGGTGGCGCTCGTCGACTACGTGGCGGTGGAGGAACCCACCGCCGCGCTCCTCGACGGGATCGGCCGTGGTCTCGCCCGGGGTTGCGAGCTCGCCGGCATCTCGTGTCCGGGCGGGGAGCTCGCCCAGGTGCGTGAGATGCTCCGCGGCGCGCGCCCCGGCAGCGCCATCGACCTGGTCGGCACAGCGATCGGCACGGTGGCCCTCGACCGCATCATCGCGGGACAGGACGTGCGCGCCGGCGACGTCCTGATCGGGCTCGAGAGCGCCGGTCTGCACTCGAACGGGTACACTCTCGCCCGCCGCGCCTTGCTCGAGCGCGGGCGGCTCGCGCTCGAGGATCACGTGGCGGAGCTCGGCTGCACCCTCGCGGACGAGCTGCTCCGGCCCACCCGGATCTACGTGCCGGCCGTGCTCCCGCTCCTCGAGGCGGGGCTGTCGATCCGAGCCCTGGCCCACATCACCGGCGACGGGCTCTTCAACATCGTTCGCACGGTACGGCCGATCGGCTTGGAGATCGAGCGGTGGCCCGAGGTGCCGCCGATCTTCCGGCTGATACAGCGGCTCGGCGACATCCCCGACACCGAGATGTACCGGGCGTTCAACATGGGCATCGGCTTCACGCTGGTGATCGCCCCGGAGGATGCCGATCGAGTGTCAGCCGCGCTCGCCGGCGACGGCGTCCGCGCTCACGTCCTCGGGCGCGTGGTGGACGATCCCGCACGCACGATTCACTTCCGCCCCGGGCGCCTGGTAGGCCGCGACGGCGGCTTCACGCGCGCCTGATCCGTGCCAGGACACGGGTTCGATCCGGACGCGGGCCACGCCGCGCTGGACCATCCCGAGGACGCGCGCGGCGCCGTACGAGACGTCGATGTCCCGATGGCGGCGGAACGGACCGCGATCAGTGATCGTGACGAGGACCGACCGTCCGTTCAGGAGGTTCGTGACGCGCACCGTCGTCCCGAGCGGCAGCGTGCGATGCGCACACGTCATCCGGTGCTGGTCGAATCGCTCGCCGCTCGCGGTCTGACGCAGGTGAAACGCGGCCCCGTACCACGACGCCCGCCCGACCTGCGCTGCGGGTCGCGCGTCCTGCTCGGCGGCCATCGCGACGGTTCCCGTGACGACGACGGCCATGAGGATGATCGCCAGCCGACGGCTGACCCGCGCCGCACAAACAAAGAGCCGGGGGATCGCTCCCCCGGCCCACTCTGGTCCGGTCTGCATGATCCCGCTCCTTGAACGCCGACGAAGTTAGCTGACGGGTTCGGGCTCAAAGAGCGTGGCCCGTCCAAACTCTCGACCGAAGTGGGTCGAGGCCTGGATTAACCCCTAAAAGCTGGTTCCTCCGTTCCCCGGTCGGGGATTAGGCGTGTATGTCGGTCCTCAACTCGTATTCCAGAAACCTGCGCGACGGGTCAAGCACCACGTTGCCTGACGCACAGCGGCACGTACAAAGCATTTCGAATTCACATGCTTGCGGGCAGCCTCGCAAGCGCTGTGGGCTGCCGCCTGGGCGCGCGATCGGCTACTGATTCTCGTCGCCCGTGTCCCAGTTGCCTTTGACGGGGGGCAGGAGCGGCGACTTGTAATGTGGCGTCCGACTGGGCGTCGGCTTGCGATAGACGAACTCGGTCTCGCAGCCGACACACGTGGCGCGCAGACCACCCGGCAGCCGTTTCAACCGCACGGTGACGACCTGGCCGTCACCGTGCCGGTGCTGTATCGCGGGATACTCGGCGACGTAGACCGTCCGCATCCGCCCGGGTTCAGCTAAATGCGCGGTCCGTCGCGAATGTCAATCGAGCGACGGCGCGCACGCTCGGGCGTTGCGGCGTCCGGAGTCCGGTGCAACGATCCGGACATGGGGCCGGAATCGAAACCGAACCGTCTCGCCGCCGAGACGAGCCCCTACCTCCTCCAGCACGCGCACAACCCGGTCGACTGGTATCCGTGGAGCGAGGAGGCGTTCGCGCGGGCGCGCGCCGAGAACCGGCCGATTCTCCTGTCCGTCGGCTACTCCGCCTGCCACTGGTGTCACGTGATGGAACGGGAGTCGTTCGAGGACGAGAACACCGCGCGGCTCATGAACGAGCTCTTCGTCAACGTGAAGGTCGATCGCGAGGAGCGGCCCGACGTCGACGATGTGTACATGAAAGCCGTCCAGATGCTCACCGGGCGTGGCGGCTGGCCGATGACGGTCTTTCTCACGCCGGACGGGAAGCCCTTCTACGGCGGAACGTACTTCCCGCCGGTCGACCGCCACGGCTTGCCGGGATTCCCGCGCTTGCTCGAGGCGGTGGCGCGCGCGTATCGCGACCGTCCCGACGAGGTCGCGCGCTCCGTCGACCGGATCCTGTCCGCGCTCGAAGGCGCGGAGCAGCCGCGCCCGAGCGACGAGGCGCCGGACCCGAGCCTCGTGCGTCGCGCCGCCGAAGGGCTTCTCGGCGCCGTCGACCGGCACCGCGGCGGCCTCGGCGGCGCGCCGAAGTTCCCGCATCCGGCGGTGTTCCAGCTCTTCCTCCGCCAGCGCCGGGCGGCTCCCCGCTCCGACTTGCTGGACGCGGTGCTCCTCACCTGCCGGCGCATGGCACAGGGTGGCCTGTACGACCAGATCGGCGGCGGCTTCCACCGCTACTCGGTCGATGCCGACTGGCTCGTGCCGCATTTCGAGAAAATGCTCTACGACAACGCCCAGCTGCCCCGGCTCTATCTCGAGGCCTTCCAGGTGACCGGCGAGCCGTGGCTCCGGCGCATCGCCGAGGAGACGCTCGACTACCTGCTGCGCGACATGCGGGATCCCGAGGGCGGCTTCTACTCCGCCACCGACGCCGACAGCGAAGGCGAGGAAGGCAGGTACTTCGTCTGGACGACCGCCGAGGTCGCGCGCGTCGTCGAGCCCGGCGACGTGGACCTCGTCTGCCGCTACTGGGACATCACGGCGGAAGGCAACTTCGAGGGTCGCAATATCCCGCACGTCACCGCCTCGATCGAGACCGTCGCGAAGATGTTCGGACGGACGCCGGAGGCCGCCGAGGCCGCGGTGACGCGCGCCCGGGCAGGCATGCTCGGCGCGCGCGCCGAACGCGTCCCTCCCCTACGCGACGAGAAGGTGCTGACCGGATGGAACGCGCTCGCGATCGGCACACTCGCCGAGGCGGGGCGCGTCCTGCGCGCGCCGCGCTTCGTCGACGCCGCCATCCGGGCTGCCGACTTCGTGTGGGCCCGGCTCCGGCGCGACGGCCGACTGCTGCACGTCTGGGCGGCTGGCCGGGCCAAGCACGATGCGTATCTCGACGACCACGCCTTCCTGGCCGCGGCGTTCGTGGATCTGTACGAAGCGAGCGGTGATTCGCGCCACCTGGCGCGTGCTCGGGAGCTGGTCGCGGCACTCGATGCCCGGTTCCACGACGACGCGGGCGGTGCATACTTCTTCACGGCTGCGGACGCCGAGCGGCTCATCACCCGGCAGAAATCGGGCGCCGACGGCTCGACGCCGTCGGGCAATGCGGTGGCGGCGCACGTGCTCCTCCGCCTCCATCACCTGACCGCCGAGGACCACTATCGGATGCGCGCGGAGGAGATTCTGCGTCTCTACCGGAGTGAAGCGGCGACGAACCCGTTCGCCTATGCGACCCTCCTCCAGGCGCTCGAGCTTTCGACCGAAGGACCCGCCGAGGTTGTCGTCGCCGGCGTCCCGGGCGCGCCGGACACCGAGGCGCTCTGGGCGGCCGTGGCGTCGGTTTACCTGCCGCATCACGTGCTCGTCTCATCCATGCCGGGCGCCGCGGAGACGCTGCCGCCGGCGCGCGGCCGGCCGCAGGTCGACGGGCGGGCGACCGCGTACGTGTGTCGCAATTTCGTCTGCTCGGCGCCGGTCACGGACCCTGGCGCGCTACGTCCGCTCCTGGAGGCGGCCCATGGCTGACACGGCGGCGCCGCTCGATCCCGGCGCCTTCTTGCAAGAGCACGTCGTGGACCGCCTGCAGCGACGCATCGCCGAGCTGCGCTCCCAGGTCACGCGCCTCGAGCGCGAGCTCGAGGACCGGCTCGCCGCCGAAGCGACGCTGGCTTTCGTCCTCGACGGTGAGGCCGGAGGCACGTGGTACGTGAACGTGAAAGGCGAGGACATCCACGTCGAGCGCGCCGCGGCGCAGCCGCCGCTCATCCGGCTGTCGCAGAGCCGCGCCGACTGGGAGGCGCTCGTCCGGTCCGGTCTCGGCATGGGCGCACCACCGGGTGCGGCCGACCTGACCGCGGCCCGCATCAAGCGGCTCGCGACGTTGAAAGGCACGCTCGAGTTCCGCTTGACCGACGAGGACGGCGAGCGGCGGGTGGTGGTCCGGTTCGGCGCGGAGGATGCGCCGGGTCCGCAGTGCGCCGTGGCGCTCCGCGCCGAGGACGCCCGGCGGCTGCAGAGCGGGCAGCTCACGCCGCAGGCGGCGTTCATGCAGGGGCTCGCTCGGCTCGAAGGCGACGTCGCGCTCGCGATGCAGGTGGGCGCGGCGCTCTTCTTCTGACCCCTACTCGCCCTTGAAGAGCGGGGCCCGGCGTTCGCGCTGCGCCGCCAGGCCTTCCCGGATGTCGCTGCTCTCCCGCACGCGCCGCGCGAGCGTTTCGAGGTCGTCGCGCTGCCACGACCGGCGCTCGTCGGCGGCCCGCTGGACGAACGCCTTCATCGCGCGGATGGCGAGCGGCGCGTTGTGCGCGATCTGGCGCGCGAGCGCGGTGACGGCGCCGTCGAGATCGGCGGCGGCGACCACCCGGTTCACGAGGCCGAGCGCCAGCGCTGCTTCCGCGCCGACCGGCTCGCCCGTGAACAGCAGCTCCCGCGTCGCGGGCGCGCCGATCACCTCGACGAGCTTCCAGGTGAGCGTCACGGGGACCGCGAGGCCGATGCGGGCGAGCGGCATCGCGAAGCGCGCGGTGTCGGCCGCGATCCGCAGATCGCAGTGCAGCGCGAGCTCGCAGCCACCCGCAATCGCGTCGCCGTGCACGGCGGCGAGGGTCGGCCGCGGGCAGCGCTCGAGGATCTCGAGCGCGTGCTCGAGGCCATGCGTTTCCACCGCGCCGGCCGCGCGTTGAGCGCCGAGCTCGGCGAGGTCGAGGCCAGCGCAGAACGACGCGCCCGCTCCCCGGACGACGATGACCCGGACCGACGGATCGGCCGCGGCGCGCTCCGCCGCCGCGCGCAAGTCGCCGATCATCGCGGTGGTGAGCGCATTCCGCTTGGCGGGACGGTTGAGGGTGATCGAGCAGACGTGGTCCACGATCGCGGTGTCGATCTCGTCCGCCACGGGCGCCTCCTAGAAGCGGTCCTTCAGCTGTCGCACCGCCGCGAAGAGCGCCACCCGGTCGTTCGCGGCGACCTCGGGGCGCCGGTGCCGGACGGACGCCGCGAGCTCGGGGCTGTCGGTCCGGAGGAAGGGATTGGTCGCCTTCTCGTCGGCGATGGTGCTCGGCACCGTCGGCCGGCCGCCCCGCCGGAGCTCCTCCACGGCCGCGAGCTTGTCGCGCAGCGCACGATTTCCCGGCTCGAGCGTCGCGGCGAACCGAAGGTTCTTCTCGGTGTACTCGTGGCCGCAGTAGACCCGGGTGTCGTCGGGCAGCGCCGCCAGCTTGGCGAGCGACGCCATCATCTGTGCGGCGTCGCCCTCGAAGAGCCGGCCGCAGCCGCCGGCGAAGAGCGTGTCGCCCGTGAACACCGCGCGCTCGGTGGGAAAGTAGTAGGCGACGTGACCGCTCGTGTGCGCCGGGATGAGGATGACGCGCGCCCGGAGCCGCCCCACCTCGACCGGATCGCCGTCGCGGACGCGATGGGTGATGCCGGGGATGCGCGGCGCATCGTCGGCGGAGCCATGGACGCGGAGCCCGGGAAGTGCGCGCAGCAGGTCCGGATTGCCGCCCACGTGATCGAAATGGTGGTGCGTCGCCAGGACGGCGACGAGCCGCACGCCGCGCCGCCGGACCTCGTCCAGCACCGGCGCCGCCTCCGCGCAATCGACGACGGCGGCGTCCCCGGTCTCCCCGTCGATGAGCAGATAGGCGTAGTTGTCGCTCAGCTGCGGGACGGGGACGATCTCCACGCGCTCGGTCAGTCCTCCCGGCCGATCGTGAGCGGCGGCGCGCCGGGGACCTCGGCGGACGCACCCGGAGCACCCGGAGTGCCGTTGGTCCGCTGCTCGACGCGGAACAGCCGCTCGCGGAGCCCCGCCGTCTCGACCTGCCGCGCGAGCTGCTCCTTCGAGAGGTCGCTCAGCCGCCCTTCGAGGCGGGTCAGCCGATCTCGAAACCCGGCCGTCTCGCCGGCACGCGTGACGTGGTCCTTGCTGGCGTCGACCACGCGCCCCTCGACCCTGGTGAAGCGCTCGCGCAGCGCGCTGAACTCGCCGAGCTTCGTCCCGACCTCCCGGCCGATGTCGGTCAAGCGCTGCTCGATGCGGTCGAGGCGCTGGCGGAACTCGTCGGCGTTGAGCGTGTCGCGCGTGGTGTCCCGTGCGATGTCCGACATGCGCCGCTCGACGTTCTGCAGTCGAACGCCGGTCTCCTCGAGACGCGCGAGCGCCACCGACGCGCGCTCGGCCGCACCGTTGGCCACCGTCTGGAGCGGCAAGATGAGCTCGCGGAAGCCCTCCTTCGGCACGTCCGCCAGCCGGTTCTCGAGCGCGCGCACGCGCTCGCGGAGCCGCTCCGCATCGCGCCGGAGGGTCACGGCGAGGCCGCTCAGGAGGTCGTCGATGCGCGTCACGAGCTGCTTCTCGACGCCACCCACGAGCCCTCCGACCTGTCCCTCGAGCCCGCGACCGACGTCGACGATGCGACTCTGCACCCCGTCGCGAAGTGCCTGGGCCTGGTCGACCAGCACCTTGCCACCGCCCGCCAGTAGGTCCTGGAGCGTCGCCAGCCGCCCGCGCCTCTCGTCCTTCACACGCGCCATCCCGTTTCCTCCTTCGCTACGCCCTCGGCCCGAGCACGGTCAAGACACCCGTGTATTGATGCAGCTGCGTCCCGCCGCCGCCGGGCGCGATCTCCGCTCCGCTGAAGAATCCCGCCACCGGCAGCGCGCCGAGATGCTGGCGGATGTACGCTGTGTCGAGGCCCGGTACGCCGTAGAATCGCCGGCCACGTCCGATGCAGTTGACGTACAGTGCGCCGGCCGGCGACACGGGCTCCCACGCCACCGCCAGATGCTGCAAGCTCTGCTGGAGCTGCTCACGCGCCGCGTTCGGATCGCGCACGCCGAAGAAGAGCTGCTCTCCGTCGTGGACGTCGCCGGCGACGGCCACGGCGCCGCCGCTCGGGTCGATCCCGGTGAGATGCCGGACGACGAAGTCGTCTTGGGTGCCGATGGCGGCCAGCACGACGGCGAGGGCGCGGCGCGGATCGGCCAGCAACGACCCGGGAACCACTGCGGAGAAGGCCTCATAGGCGGGGCGGCCGTCGAGCTCGAAGATGACCCTGCCCGCCGCGCGGGTCACACGCCGGACGGCCCCGACCCGGCGCACCGCGTGCGCCACGTCGACACTCGCGCGAAAATCGCCGCTCAGCAGCAGTCCGGAGACGGCGTTGGACGAGGATGCGTCGCCGGCGAACACGGAAAGCTCGCCGACGCTTCCGTCCTCCGAGGCGCCGCCGCCGACGACGTGCAGGCCGGGAAGTCGTGACGTGAGACGCCCCAGGAGCGGCCCCGGCTCGACGTTGTACGAGTCCGTGAAGATGGCGAGCAGCCGCGTGCCGCCCGCGGGCGGCCGCGGCTCGCGGTCGACGATCGCGGCGATCTCGTCCGCGACCGTTTCGGAGCGCCCCCGCACGTCGGGAACGAAGAAATGGCGGGCCGACACGTCGCCGGCGAGCGCGAGGAGGGCGATGCCGGGACCGTCTTCCACCTCCTCGTCGCCGGCGAGCACGCCCGCCGCGCTGCACCCGACGACCGCGCGGGTGCCGCAGGCGGCGCCCACGGTGCGCGTCACGCGCGTGAAGCCGGGTCCGTGCGGCGTCGTCGCGAACACGAGCACCGCGTCCGCCTTGGTGAGTCCCGCGGACTGCAGCGCCATCTCCGCCGCCTCACTGGCGGCGCGCTCCGAATCCCGCTCAGCCGACAGTCCAACTCCGACCCGGAGCACCGTCCCTCTCCGGAATGAATGGGAAGTCTCCCTTAGAGCAAGCGCGCCCGCAAATTGCAAGGGAAATTTCGCGGAGAGGACGTCATTGCTGGTGTCCGGAGGGCAGCGCGCGCAGCACGGTGACCAGACGGCGGACACCGCCACGGAGGTTCTCGACCGACACCCGTTCGTTGGTGCCATGGACGGTCTTTTCCTCGTCCTCTGCGAGAATGAACGGCACGAAGCCGTAGCTCTCGACGCCGTGCTCGCGGAAGTAGTGGCTGTCCGTGAAGCCGGGTGTGACGCTCGGGACGACCGGCGCGCCACCGAGCTCGCGACCTGCCATGTGGCGGATGGCGGCCGTCAGCCCCGAATCGGGGTCCGAGGACGAGGCCGGGAAGGACAGCAACGTCTCGATCGAGATCGAGTCGTCGCCGATCACGTCGCGCAGCTGATCGAGGAACTCCGCCGGCTTCTCACCCGGCAGGAGGCGGCAATCGAGGTGCGCGCTCGCCTCGGCCGGAATCACGTTCGTCTTGGGGCTGCCTTCGAGGACCGTCGGGGTGATCGTGTTGCGGATCAGCGCGTTCTGCCGCGGGTTGCGCGCGAACTCCGCGAGGAAGATCGGGTCGTCGAGCGCGGTGCCGAGATGCGCGAGCCGGCTCGCGAGCGGCTCCTTCTCGAACCGAGCGAGCGCCGCGAAGTAGGCCTCCACCGGGCGCACCACCCGCACCGGCGTCCGGTAGCGGCGGATCTTGTTGAGCGCTCGGACGAGACGGGTGACGGCGGTCATCGCGGGCGGCGTCGAGCCGTGGCCCGCCTCCCCGTGCGCGACGAGCTTCACCCAGCAGGGTGTCTTCTCCCCGATGCCGAGCTGGACGACCTTCCGCCCACTCGGCAGCTGATGGATGTGGTCGCCCTCGTTGATGCAGTACTCGGCATTGCCGACGACGTCGGGCCGGTGCTGCACGAGCCATCCCGCGCCGGCCTTCCCACCGGTCTCCTCGTCGGCGGTCGCGAGCAGGATCAGGTCGCGGTCGAGCGGCTCGCCGCTACGTTTGATGGCGATCATCGCCATCAGATCGACTGCGCCGATCCCCTTGCAGTCGAGCGCGCCGCGGCCGTAGACGAACCCGCCCTCGCGGGCCCCGGCGAACGGCGGGACGCGCCAGCTGCGCGCATCGGCCGGCACGACGTCGAGGTGCGAGAGCAAGATGACCGGTCGCGCGCCGCCCCGCCCCGGCAGGCGCGCGTACAAGCTGCCTCGCCCGGGCGCCGACTCGATCACCTCCGCGGCGATGCCTTCGGCGGTGAGCTTCCGCGCGAGCGCGTTGGCGGCGGCGATCTCGCCGCCGGGCGGGTTCGTCGTGTCGATGCGGAGCACGTTGGCGAGCAGCTCCGCGGTCTCGTCGCCGAGCTTCCGCCAGTCGAGCTCGACGGCATTGGCCGCCGTCGCGAAGCAGCCGAGCATGCCGGTCGCGACCAGCAGCCGTCGGGCTTCGCGGGTGGCGCGGCGCACCGCGCGCAAATGAGTCAGCGACGGGCCTAAGTCAAGAGAACCCGTGCCTGGCGCGGAGCCCCGCCGCATGCACCCCGCTGCGCCACGTCGGCCGCGCACTTGCGCGGTGCCGTCGTCGCTACTCCGTGTCCTGCAAGGGTCTCCGCGTCGGACACTTATCAACACCGCTACTGGCGCGGGCTACCGCGTCGACGTCAGTCTTGCAGCTACTGTGGCGCGGCGCAGGGAACCGCCGCGATTCGTACTTTCACTTGCGCCGGCCAGCGGTTAACCGTTTCTGCCATCGCCAGGGCGATGCATCGCGTCGTAAGGGGAGAAGAACCCTCCACTTTCGGGCAAGGTGCAATCCCGTGAAGTTGTCCACAGCTTTTCCACACGGCAGGAACCTCATTGCGGTTGGCCGCGATAGCCCGTGCAGACCGCATAGAGCTCCGCCGAGCCACGCCGCGTGGCCTCGGCACGCGTCGTCCGGACCTCGTCGAACAGCGTCTGAAGCCGTGCCAGCAGCGCCGGCTGGTCCGGGCCCATGAAGACCTTCATCACCAGGCGACCGTGAGGCCGGAGCAGATCCGGAAGCGCGGCCAGCACCGCCGTGCCGAGCTCGCTCTGCCGGGCCGCATCGGTCGCGGCGACGCCGGTGAGCTTCGGCGCGAGGTCCGACAGAACCAGGTCGGCGGCTCGCCCGAGACGCTCGCGCACCGCGCGGACGACCGCCGGATCGCGGACGTCGCCGCTCATCGAGTCGACGTTGGCTGCGGGCAGCGGGTCGATGGGTACGACGTCGACGCCGACCGCTCGCCCGTCGGCGCCGATCCGTTCCACGGCCACCTGGAGCCAGCCGCCCGGCCAGGCCCCGAGGTCGACGACGTGATCGCCGCGACGGAGCAGACGGAAGCGGTCCGCGAGCTCGATGAGCTTGTAGGCGCTGCGGGCACGGTAGCCCGCGGCGCGCGCGCGACGGTGGTAGCTGTCCTTCGGCCGGTACGTCATTCACGCCGACGACCGGCGGCGCGTGGCTCTAGTACCCTTCGGGCTCTTCGCCGCGATACGGGTCGTAGCTGAACGGATCCTCGTGCGGTGTGTGACCGAACACGCGCTCGAGCTGCGGCTGCGAGACGGCGAAGTGAATCGGCCTCATGATGAGCCATTCGGTCGCGAAGCCGACCGGGTTCAACAGATACGCGACCAGCCGGAGCGGGTGCGACTGCGAGTCGTCGTACGCGTCGTGCGCCTCGGCGCTCGCGGGCGTTCCCACCACCGCGATCATCAATCCCAGCCCCAGCCCCAGACCGCAAAGTACCTTTGTCATGCGACGCCTCCTCGCGTCCGGCTGCCCGGACCGCTCCATCGAAGGTACCAGTCGCGCCGCCGGGCCTCAAGATTGACACCGCGGCATACACCGCGCCATGACAGACGCCATGGCGCGGACGTTCCGGCCACTCGAGCCGCTGAAGGGCTGGCGGCGGGTGGCGACGCAGGCGTGGCGGCCGCCGCAGGATCCGAGCGTCTACGCGACGCTCGACGTGCCCATGGGACCCGCACTCGCCTACCTCGGACGGCTTCGGGCGGAAACGGGTGCGCGCGTGACCGTGACGCACCTGGTCGCGCGTGGCACCGCGCTCGCCATTCGCCAGAACCCGCAGTTGAACGGCATCGTGGCCCGCGGCCGCATCATGCTCCGCGACACGGTCGACATCTTCCTCCAGGTGGCGATCGAGGGCGGCGGCGACCTCTCGGGCATCAAGATCGCGCGCGTCGACGAGAAGGACGTGGCCGAGATCGCGCGCGAGATGGAGGAGCGCGTCGCGCGGCTGCGACAGCGGCGCGACCGCCAGGTGGAGCGGACGAAGTCCATCCTCGACCGTCTGCCGCTTCGCCTCCTCGGCCCCTTCCTCCGCCTCATCAGCTACCTCGTGTACGACCTGGACCTCGACCTGTCGCGGTTCGGAGTCGTGAAGGACGAGTTCGGCAGCGCGATGGTGACCAACGTCGGGACGTTCGGCCTCGCGCACGCGTATGCGCCGCTCGTGCCGTTCAGCCGCACGCCGCTCGTCGTCCTCGTCGGAGAGGTGCAGGAGCGGGCCGTGGTCGAGGACGGACGGGTCGTCGCGCGTCCGATCATGACGCTCGGCGTGACTTTCGATCACCGGTTCATGGACGGCTTCCAGGGCGGCAGGATGGTGCAGCTCTTCCGCGCGTACCTCGAGAACCCGGAGCGCTTCGATCAGCCGCAGCCGGCGCCTCCTAGCCTGGCGGCGGCGATGCCCAGCCCACGAAGCTGAGCTGGCGGCCGGCGCCCGCTCCGTCGCGGCGATACGAGCTGTAGCCGGTGCCGCACGCCGTGCAGGGACCGAGCGCCGCGACGCGACTCGTGCCGGCGCCCGTGAGCAGCAACCGCGCGGCGGCGCGGAGATCGAGGTGGAGACGGCCGTCACGGCGTGACCACGCCGGCGCCGTTGCGTCGCCGACCCGGCTCCGGAAGGCATCCAGCACCTCGTCACCCACCTCGTAGCAGCACGGCCCGATGGCGGGACCGACCACGGCCTCGAGCTCCCGCGGCGCGGCGCCGAACTCCTTTCCGAGCATCGCGACCGCGGCCTCCAGGATGCCCGCGGCGGCGCCCCGCCAGCCGGCGTGGACCGCTGCCGCAACCCGTCGCCCGCGGTCGACGAGCAGCACGGGCATGCAGTCTGCCGTCACGACGCCGACGAGCTGGCCGGGGGTTGCGGTCACGAGCCCGTCGGCCGCGTGCGCCGGACCCGCCGCCGCGATCTCGACGCGCGTCCCGTGCACCTGGCGGGCGGTGCGGACCGGCAGGTGCACGCCTTCACGCGCGACCGCGGCGTCCCAGCCGTCACCGTTCGAGCGCCCGAGGAACCCGTGGCGGAGCCCCGGGACCGCGTGCCACGGGTCGTACGTCAGCATCGCGTCGCTGGCAGGCCGCCGGGGGCTTCGGTATGGTGCGCCGCGTGCCGACGCGCGGCCTCGGGCTGTTCGACGTGGTGCTCGCGCTCGCGGTCCTGGCGCTGATCGTGTGGGTGGTGCGGCTCGATTGGCCCCCACGGACCGACGGCCGCCCGCCGGTCGCGTCGACCGCGCCCTAGCGTCACGGCTTGATGCACTCGAGCGTCACGTCGGTGTGACGGAGCAGCTCCTCGAGCGTCGGCCGCTTGTACTCGTGCTCGTAGTAGATGCGCCGGATGCCCGTGTTCACCAGCACCTTGAGGCAGTGAATGCACGGCGTGTGCGTGATGTAGATGTCGGCGTCGCGGATGCTGGCGCCGTTCTTCGCCGCCTGCGCGATCGCGTTGATCTCGGCGTGGATCGTGCGGAAGCAGTTCTCCTCGGTCTCGCCGGTCGGCGTGCGGGACGCGTAGACGAGGCAGCCGACGTCGGTGCAGTGCGGCAGGCCGGCCGGCGAGCCGTTGTACCCGGTAGCGAGGATGTTCTTGTCGCGCACGATGACGGCGCCGACCTTGGCGCGATTGCAGGTGGAGCGCTCGGCCACCTGCCGCGTGATCGTCATGAAGTACTGCTGCCAGCTCGGGCGCTCTCTGGTGGGCGCGTCGCTCATGGCAGGATGCGGATCGGCTCCGGGACGAACGTCAGGACGAAGACGGCAACCGTGGCGCACGCCGCGAGTACCCGCGGTCCGTCGAGCGGCCGGGCGTCGTTCTGGCTCGGCGGGTGGCCGAGCGACACCATGAAGACGATGATCGCCGCCCAGAAGAGCCAGCCGGCCCAACCGTGGAGGCCGAGCCAGAGCAGCGTGGCGAGCAGCACTGCTGGCAAGAGGCGCGTGCGCCGTCCCGCCACGGCATACAGCACGTGGCCGCCGTCGAGCTGGCCGGCCGGCAGCAGGTTGAGCGACGTGATGAAGAGACCCACCCAGCCCGCGAATGCGACGGGATGCAGCATCACGACGTCGGGATCGGTGCCGAGGACGGAGCGCGTCAGGAACGTGGTCAGCAGCGAGTCACCGAGCTCGAGCGTGTGCTCCATCGGCGGTGCGGGGAGCACGGTCGACAGCCGGAGGCCGACGACCATGGCGGCCACCGCGACGACGAACCCACCCCACGGTCCCGCAGCGCCGATGTCGAACAGCGCCCGGCGGTCGGGGAACCGCGATCGGATGCGGATGAACGCCCCGAAGGTGCCGAGTGGAAAGATGTTGGGCGGGGCGGGCAGGAAGTACGGCATCGACGCCGCGACGCCGTGCCGAAGGCACATCAGATAGTGCCCCGACTCGTGCACGAGCAGGATCGTGATCAGCGTCGCCGCAAAGGGCACGCCGTGGACGAGCTGCCGCGGGTCGTCGATCGGATCGAAGCCCTGGAAGAGGCTCGACGCCATGGCCGTGGTGAGCGTCGTCGTCGCGAGCAGCAGGACGTGGATCAGCGGAAAGCGACGCGCGGCAGCGACCGGCACCGCCCCGACGGCCATCTCGGGACGGCTCATGCGGCGCCCTGCGGTCTCCCGACGCTCACCGGGTCGCCGACCCGCGCGCCGAGCGAGGTAATCGCCGAACCATCTCGCACGGCGATCTCGAGGAGTCCCCAGCTGTTCACGACTGCCACCGCCTGACCGCGCGATACCGCGCCGTACGACACGGCGACGCCACGCAACCGGGCTTCCGCGATGCTAATGCAAAGGTCCGAGCGAGGAAAGGCGCGAAGATCCGTTTCCGTGACGTTCGTCGTGAGATTCCCGAAGCGGTCCACGTAGATCACCTGCCCCCGGAGGCCGTCGCCCGCCGAGACGGGCCTCGGCACGTCGAGCCGCTCCATCCGGGATACGGTCGGCCCGAGCGCCGCCGGCTCGGTCCCGGCGGCGAGCGCCGCCGCAACCGGCGCGAAGACGTCGCGCCCGTGGAACGTGGCGCTTCGCGGCGAGAGGAAGAAGCGCTCGTCGGTGAGCTCGACGATCCGACGGACGTCGCCCTCGACGAGCGACAGCAGCCCGTTGTCCGGACCGACGAGGAGACCGCGATCGGTCACGACGCAGAGCGCGCGGCGCGTCGTGCCGACGCCGGGGTCGACCACGGCGACGTGCACCGCGTCGCGCGGGAAGTACGGCACGGCGTGGCGAAGGACGAGCGCGCCGGCGAGCACGTCCTGCGGCGGGATGCCGTGGGTCACGTCGATCACGGCGATCCCCGGTGCGCGGCTCGCGATCACGCCCTTCATGATGCCGACCCAGGGGTCCGACGTCCCGAAGTCCGTCGTCAGCGTGATCAGCGTCATCGGCGGCGGGCGAGCGCCTCCTCGGCCGCGGCCCACAGCAGTGGGACCATGATCTCGTGATGGCCGGTCAGCTGGATGCCGCGGCCGCCGGCGGCGGTCGGGCGCGTGACGACGTTCACGGTCGGACGATAGTGACGGTGGAAGTCCATGTCGATGGTGGTGAGGTCGCGCACGGGATGGCCGAGGTTGCGGGCCAGGTTGAGCGCCTTCACGAAGACCTCGGGGAGCACCACCGCCGACCCGAGGTTCAGGTAGACGCCGCCGGCGAGCCGCGCCACCACGCCAGCGAGCAGATGGAAGTCGCGCAGGCTACCGAGGCCCACGGCGGCGCCGTCCACGCCGGGATGCATGTGGATGATGTCGGTCCCGATCGCGACGTGCGCGGTCACCGGCACCCCGGCGCGCGCGGCGGCGATGAGGATGCTCGTCCTGGCGAAGGGTAGTCGCTCGCGCAGCATCGCCTGCGCGACGGCCTGGCCTAGCCCGAGGCCATCGCGCACACCCTCGCGGATCGCCTGGTTCAGGAACGCCCCCGTCTCGTGCGCCATGCCGAACGTGCCGCGATCGAGGCCAGGACCGACGTCTTCCGAGGTGCGCCCGCCCCACGCGAGCTCGAAGTCGTGGATCAGACACGCGCCGTTCATGGCGATCGCGCCGAGGCGGCCGCGCGCGATCAGGTCTGCGATCAGCGGACCGAGGCCCACCTTGATGACGTGGGCGCCCATGCCGAGGACGACGAGGCGGTCGCCGCGGACGGCACGTGCGATGCGTGCGGCCGCCTCGCGCAGCTCGTGCGCCGCGAGGATATCCGGCAGCCCGTCGAGGAGCGCACGGACGGCGAGCCCGGCACGGACGGGCTTCCCGAGCGTCGCGGCGACGACCTTGCTCGGCCGCCGTGCGAGCGGGATGGTGCGGACGCGGCTCGGATCGATCGGGGCGATCGCGCGGCGCGACCGAGCCGGTCGCGCGCGGCGGCGCCTCACGCGGGCGCCTCGAAGAGCCGGCGGTCGACGAGCTCGCAGATGACGTGTCCGACGAGGATGTGCGTCTCCTGGATGCGGGCGGAGTGCGTCGAGGCGGAGACGCGCAGCGAGACCTCGACCATGGTCGCCAACGGTCCGCCGTCGCCACCGGTCAGCCCGATAGTCCGCACGCCGCGCTCGCGGCAGGCCTCGACGGCGCGCAGGACGTTCGGCGACCGGCCGCTGGTGGAGATCGCGAGCGCCACGTCGCCGGCGACGCCGAGCGCGTGCACCTGCCGCGCGAAGACGTGCTCGTACCCGTAGTCGTTGGCGATGGCGGTGAGCGCCGACGTGTCGGTGGTGAGCGCCAGCGCCGGGAGCGCGCGCCGCTCGCGCGCGAAGCGGCCGACGAACTCGGCAGCGATGTGCTGCGCGTCGGCTGCGCTGCCGCCGTTCCCGAAGAGCAGGACCTTCCGCTCGGCGGCGAGCGCGTCGCCTACCAGCTCGACGGCGCGCGCGAGCGCGTCGGCGTTCTCCTCGAGGAACACGTCGCGCGCCCGGGCACTCTCGGCGAAGAGGCGCCGGATGTCCGCCTGGACGGCGCTCGCCATCACCCCACCTCGGGCGGTGGCGGGATGACGTGCTCGACGAAGAACCGGAGGACGTCGAGAGGCGTGATGATGCCGACGAGCCGCCCCTCTCGGGCGACGAGAACGTGGTCGACCTGGCGATCGCGCATGAGCGCCATGACGGCGTCGGTGGTCTCGAACTCGTCGATCACCGTCGGCTCGCGCGCCATGACGTCGCCGGCGGCCCGGTCGGCGTTGGAGCTCTGCAGCAGAGCGGTCATCAGGTCTTTCTCGCTCAGGAAACCGAGGACCTTGCCGTCCGGCCCGACGACGGGAACACCGCCGAACCGCCCCGCGACCAGGATGCGAGCGACGGCCTCGAGCGGCGTGTCCGGGCCGACAGCGGTCACGCGCTCGGTCATGACGTTGCGCGCGTGGCCCTTCATCCTGGGAGCCTCTACTGGACGCCTGCCGGGTCGTCAATTGGTCGAACGTCCGACCGAATTCGCACCAG
>VBKG01000532.1 GCA_005879585.1 Deltaproteobacteria bacterium
CCTGTCCGGCGGCGAGCGAAACCGCGTCCACCTCGCCAAGCTGCTCCGCGCCGGTGGCAACGTGCTCCTCCTCGACGAGCCGACCAACGACCTCGACGTCGACACGCTCCGCGCCGTAGAGGACGCGCTCGTCGACTTCGGGGGCTGCGCGGTGATCGTCAGCCACGATCGCTGGTTCCTCGACCGCATCGCGACCCACATCCTCGCCTTCGAGGGCGACAGCCGCGCGGTGTGGTTCGAGGGCAACTACCAGGACTACGAGGCCGACCGGCGCCGCCGCCTCGGTGCCGAGGCGGAGCAGCCGCACCGGATCAAGTACCGGAAGCTCGTGGCCTGACAATCAGCTCTTCCAGAAGAAGCCCCGGCTCCGGCGGTCGCGGCGAAAATCCTCGAGCCGCTCGAAGTCGAGCTCGTGGACCGCGAGCGGCGACGTCCCGAGCGGGCGGAACAGTCGCTCCGGCTCCGTGACCGTCGGGTCCGCGAGGCCCGCGACGCCGGCGGCAGGCAGGAGCGGCAGGTCGGAGTCGTGCGCCCAGTCGCTGATCCCGACGTACACGCCGTACTCGTAAGCGCGCGCGACGGCGAGATGCCGCCAGAGTGCCCGCGAGTATTCGGGCGTCGGCTTCCGGGTCACGGAGAGCGCCGGCACGAGCAGCAGGTCGGGGAGGGTGCTGGCTCCGAGGATGACGTCGGCGAACCAGAAGTCGGCGCAGAGCAGCACGAGGATCCGTCGCCCCGCGATCACGAGCTCGCCGAGGCAGCGGCCCGGGCGCACGTACTCGCGCTCGCGCGCGTACGGCCGCACCTTCTCGTAGCGGCCGACGACCGCGCCGTCGGGTGCGCACGCGACGCCCGCATTGACGCTGCCGTCCTCGCGCTCCTGATGATGCGAGCCGCCGACGACGTGGCAGCCGAGTCCGCGCGCGAGCTCGGCGACCGAGTCCTCGTACGCCCGCGCACCGCCGGCCGGCACCACGTGCTCGGGGAGCAGCAGCACGTCGTCGGCGGAGAGCGTCGGCTCCGACGCGCGGACGAGCAGGCGGACGGTGCCGAGGTTGTCCGCATCGAGCGCCGCGCGCAGCCGCGGCTGGACGAGAAGGAGCCTCATGGCCGGATGGCGCCCACGACGGGCGTAGACTACCGTTCGGCCGGCGCCCGTTCCAGCAATGCCCGAGCTGCCCGACGTCGTCCTCTACATCGAGCACCTGAAGGCGCGAGTGCTCGACCAGCCCCTCGTGCGCGTGCGGCTCGGCACGCCGTTCCTCGTCCGCTCGGTCGACCCGCCGCTCACGGAGGCGGTGGGACGACGCGTCGTCGGACTCCGCCGGGTCGGCAAGCGCATCGTCTTCGAGCTCGAGGGCGAGCTCTTCCTCGTCTTCCATCTGATGATCGCGGGCCGCTTTCACTGGCGGCCGCCCGGCGCGCGCGTCCCGGGGAAGGTGGGACTTGCCGCGTTCGAGTTTCCGACCGGCACGCTGATGCTCACGGAGGCGAGCTCGAAGAAGCGCGCCTCGCTGCACGTCGTGCGCGGGGCGGCGGCCGTGGCGGCCTTCGACGCCGGCGGCCTCGAGGTGCTCGACGCCGACCTCGCAGCTTTCCGCGCGGCGCTCACCCGCGAGAGCCACACCCTCAAGCGCACGCTCACCGACCCGCGGCTCCTGAGCGGCATCGGCAACG
>VBKG01000533.1 GCA_005879585.1 Deltaproteobacteria bacterium
CGGCTTCGAGCTCGCGCGCGACATCGCGGTCAAGATGCCTGTCCCGTGCGATCAAGCGTATGCCGGCGTCGGTGCGCACGTGCGGAGCAGCTGTCCGCCGCTCGGCGTGACGGCCGACACGATCCAGCTCTGGATCGACGACGTCCTCCGGCCGTGGTTGCGCGTCCTCGGCACGCATCTGGCGCGCCGGCCCTACCTGTTCGGCGAACGCCCGTCGCTCGCCGACTTCGCGGTCTTCGGCGGCAACGCGGCGCACTTCGTCAACGACCCCCTCTGCCGGCGCTGGACGGAAGAGGACGCCCCCGCCGTCGTCGAGCACACGCATCGGCTGCTCGAACCAGAGGATCAGGAGTTCGGCGACTGGGACGATCCGGGCGCCGTGCCCGAGACGCTGACCGCCGTGCTCGCCGAGCTCGGGCGACATTATCTCCCCTGGGTCGCGCGCGCGTGCCGCGAGGGTGTCGCCGACGTCGTGTTCACGGGTGGTGCGCGCGTGGCCGTGCACGCGACGGAGTTCTTGCGCGACACACGCGCGACGCTTCTCGCCCGCTACGTCGAGCATCGCAGCGCGCGGCTCGACGCCGTCCTCGACGGGGCGGGCATCCTGCGGTTCTTCGCGGACCATGCGGCGCTCGCCGGCTCGATCCCGGACTACCGCGAGCCGCCGCAACCGGCGTTGAACCGCCCGTTCCCTCCCGCGGAAGGGTAATGAGCGAACCGGACGCCGCGTATGCGTTCGGCGACTCGGCTCCGGCGTCCGAACGGCTCGCGCTCGTCGCGCGCATCTTCGCGCCGTCGACCCGTTCGCTACTCGCGCGTTTGCCCGCACGCTCGGGCCGCCGCGTCCTCGACGTCGGCTGCGGACCGGGCCATACGACGCGGCTCCTGGCCGAGGTCTGCGGTGACGCGCACGTGATCGGCCTCGATCGCTCGGAGGTGTTCCTGGCCGAAGCGCGTCGCGACGCCGGGCCGGGCGGCCCGTCGTTCGTGCACGCCGACGTGACGACGCCGCCGCTGCCGCACGCACCCGCCGACGTCGTCTACGCGCGCTACGTGCTCTCCCATCTCGGCGAGCGTGCGGCGGTACTCCGCGGTTGGTTCGAGACGCTCGTGCCCGAGGGCGTGCTCGTGATGGAAGAGCCGGAATGGATCGAGGCGGTGGAGGACGTGCTCCGACGGTACCTGCAGATCACGAGCGGGCTCATGGCCGCTCGCGGTGGCGAGCTCTACGTCGGTCGTGAGCTCGGCGCGATGGCTCGCGCGCTCGGCGGCCGCGTGCTTCATGACGACATTGCGCTCGTTTCGCCGACGACGGGCGACGTCGCGACGATGTTCGGCCTCAACCTGCGCGCCTATCGGGACGATCCGTGGGTGCTGGCACACTACGACGCGGCGACGCTCGACCGCATCGCCGCCGGGCTCGCCGCCTGGCGCACGCTCACCGACCGCGGGCGGATCCGCTGGGGCGTCCGTCAGATGATCGTCGAGCGATCAAGCGGCCTGCCGTGATCCGTCGGTCGTTCGACAGGACTCCGCTCGCGGAACGGTGACCGCAACGAAGATCGCGACCAGTGCGAGCGCCTTGGCGGTGTAGGCGACGGCCGACGTCACGGCGGCCCCCATCAGGCCGTAGCGCGTGATGAGCGTGAGGTCGCCGGCCAGCGTGATGACGAGACCCACGACGGCGGCATACGCGTTGAACTCCGGCCGCCCGGTTCCGACGTAGAACCCGTTCAGCACCCCGTCGACGCCGAAGCCGACGAGCCCGATGTCGAACGCCGACATTGTCATGCTCGCGTCGCCGCCATCTTGGCGACCTCGCCCTGGCGGAAGCAGCCGACGACGTGGTCATTGACCATCCCGATGGCCTGCATGTGGGCGTAGATGATCGTCGAGCCGACAAAGCCGAAGCCGCGGCGTTTCAAGTCCTTGCTGAACGCATCGGATTCGTCCGTCCTGGCCGGGATGTTCTTTATCGCTCGGGGGCGGTGCTGCTGTGGCCGGCCTTCGACGAATCGCCATTGATAGGCGGCGAAGCTGCCGAACTCGTTCTGCACGGACAGGAAGGCGCGGGCGTTCTTCACGGCTGATTCGACCTTCAAGCGGTTACGAACGATGCCCGGGTTTCGGAGGAGCTTGCCCACGGTGCGGGCATTGAAGCGCGCCACGCGTGCGGCGTCGAAGCCGGCGAACGCCTCCCGATAGGCTTCCCGCTTCCGCAGGATCGTGATCCAGCTGAGACCCGCCTGCGCGCCTTCGAGGATCAGGAACTCGAACAGTCGCCGGTCGTCGTGGACAGGGACACCCCACTCCGTGTCGTGGTAACGGACGTATAGAGGGTCCGCCCCGCACCACGTGCAGCGAGTGAGCGCGCGCGACATGGAGGGGGACGTCAGATGACTTCCGCCTCGCGCAGGCGGGCGATGTCGTCCCAGGTGTAGCCGAGGAGGTCGATCAGGACCTCCTCG
>VBKG01000154.1 GCA_005879585.1 Deltaproteobacteria bacterium
CGTCGCGAACAGCTCGATCGAGCGCATCAGTTTTGCGTGCGGGATGAGCGCGTTGTACGTCCACGCAAACAGCCACCGCACCGGCAGCCGCGCGCACAGTCCCTCGAGCTGGCGGCTCACCGTGTCGACGGAGCCGACGAGCGCAAGCCCCTGCTCGAAGAGGTTCGGCACCTCGCCCGTCGCCGGGTCCGCGAGCCCCTTCGAGAAGCCGAAGGGCTCGAACCACTCCCGACCACAGAATGCGCCGCTGTCTCCCCAGAGCGCCATCGCCTCGTCGTCGGTCGGCGCGACGATCACGTCGCGCAGCACGCCCACGCCGTCGCCGAGCGGACGACCGGAGACCTCGGCGTAGAGCCCGACGAGCCGCTCCTCGAGCGACGGATGGAGCGGCGGCAGGATCGCCGTCACGCCCTCCTCGGCGCACCAGCGGATGCTCCGCTCCGACGACGCGAACGGCTGGAAGAGCGGCGGATGCGGCTTCTGGAGCGGCTTCGGCACGACGGCGACAGCGCGTACGACGCCGTCGACCACGCCCGCGCCATACCGCCGGGTGGACTCCAGGTCCCACGGCGTCGCGCCAGGCGGGATGCGCCAGTATCGTCCCTCGTAGGAGAGCAGGTTCTCCGTCCAGGCCTGCTTGATGATCCGGAAGCACTCCTCGAACGCGGCGCGGTTGGCGGCGTCGACGGCGTCGTGTTGATGGGGAAGGGCGCCGTGGATGCCGTGCGTCTGCTGCGCCATCACGTCGACCCAGCGGCGCTGGTAGCCGCGGGCGAAGCCGGCGTTCGCGCGCCCGCCGGTCATGTGGTCGAGCATCGCGATCTCCTCGGCGACGCGGATCGGGTTCTGCGCCGGGAGAACGATGCCGAGCTGTCCGACGCGGAGGCGCTTCGTCTGCAGGCCGACGAAGAGGTCGAGGAGCACGGGGCTGTTCGAGAGCTCGAAGCCTTCGACGTGGAAATGATGCTCCGTGAAGCTGATGGAGTCGTAGCCGAGATCGTCCGCCAACCGAGCCTGCTCGGCGAGCTCGGCGAGCATCTGCTGGTAGAGGTCGACGCGCAGGCCCGCGAGACCGTGCTCGATGTCCGCGCGGCTGCCGACCGACGGCAGGTAGAAGAGCGAGACCTTCACGCGCTCGGCAGGCCGACCAGCCGCCGTGCGATGACGATGCGCTGGATCTGACCCGTGCCCTCGACGATGTCCATCGCCTTGACGTCGCGGTAGAGCTTCTCGACGTAGCCGTCGGCGGTGACGCCCGCGTCGCCGAGGACGTCGACGGCGAGGCCCGTCGCCTCCTGCGCGATCCCCGCGGCGAAGGCCTTCGCCATGGACGCCTCCACCTCGTTCGGCTGCTCGGCGTCGGCGAGGTCCGCCGCGCGCCAGCAGAGGAGCCGGCCGACCTCGAGCTTGCGGGCCATGCGCGCCAGCTTCTCGCGCACGCGCTGGTAACGCGGGACCGGGCGTTCCAGGGCGTAGTGCGCGCGCGCGAAGTCGCGCGCGACGTCGAAGGCAGCCCGCGCGATGCCGATTGCCATCGCTGCGATCGCGGGACGGGTCGCGTTGAAGCTCCGCATCGCGCCCTTGAAGCCGGCGCGCTCGGCGTAGTGCCGATCGCCGCCGAGCAGGTTCGCCGCCGGCACGCGGCAGTCGCGGAGCGTGAACGACGAGCTCTCGTAGGCGACGAGTCCCATCTTGTGCTCGTAGCGCATGTCCTCGACGCCCGGCGTCCCGCGCTCGACGACGAACGCGCGGTGGCCGGCGCGTCCCGCGCTGCGGTCGACCGTGGCCCACACGACGATCCAGTCGGCGCGCATCGCGTTCGAGATGAACGTCTTGGCGCCGCGGAGGACCCACGCGTCGCCGTCGCGCACGGCCGACGTCTCGATCGCCGCCACGTCGCTGCCCGCGCCGGGCTCGGTCATCCCGAAGGCCGCCCAGTGTGGGTGCTCGCGGTCGCGGAACGGCGCGAGCAGGCGCTCTTTCTGCTCAGGTGTCCCCATCGCGAAGAGCGGCGGGCCGCCGAGGCCGAGCCCCGGCATCGCCACCGACATGCCGCGGTCCCAGTACGACATCTCCTCCGCCAGCACGACGCCGCGCCGTGCGCCGCCGCGGCGTCCGGGCCGCTCCTCCACGCCGAGCGGCTGTCCGAGTCCCATGCGCCATGCCATCGCGAAGAATGGATGATCCGGCGGTACGGGCGCGCCGCGCTGGTCCGCCTCGATGCCGAGCGGGCGGAGGAACTCGCGGCCGAGGCCGCGGACCCGCTCGACCTCGGCCTCGAGCTCCGCGCCGATCGCGAGGTCGATCATCGGAGGCCGGCCTCGTGCTCGACGGCGAGCCCCGCCGCTGCGACCTCGGCCGCCTCGCGGCCACCACCGAGCGAGGCGAGCGTCCGGATGTCGCGCATCCACTTCTCGACCGGGTGGTCCTTCATGAAGCCGTGGCCGCCGAGGATCTGCACGGCGCTCGGGCCGACGAAGAGCGCCTGCTCGGCCGCCTCGGCAAGCGCGGTCGCGGCCTCCCACTCCGCGGTCTCGCCGCGGTCGAGCGCCGCCGCCGCGCGCCACACTGCGAGGCGCGCGGCGTCGACCGCGATCGCGAGGTCGGCGATCAGGAACGCGAGCGCCTGGTGGTGCGCGATCGGCCGCCCGAACGCGGTCCGCTCGGTGGCGTAGCGCATCGCGTAGTGATGCGCGCCGCGGGCGGCGCCGACGAGCAGCGCGGCCACCCACGTCCGAAGGTGAGCGCGCCCGTGTCGGACCTCCACGACGGCAGCGACCGGCGTGCCGGCGAGCACGAGCCGGGACGCCCCGGCTGCCTCGAGGCCGCACGGCTTCACCGCCGTGAGCCGGAAGCCCTCGCGCACGACGTGGGCGCGCTCGTCCTTGAGGACGACGGCGACGTCGATCCGGTCGGCCGGGACCCACGGTGCTTCGCCGTCGAGGCGACCGTCGTGCAGCCGGAACCGGTCGTCGACGTCGTCGACCACGACGGCGCGGCATCCCGCCGCGGCCGCGTCAGGGAACCCGATTGCCGGTCCGGTGCCGTCGAGCGCGACCGCGGCGCCCGGGTCGACCGCCGCCAGCTCCTCGAGCACGAGCGCCCGCACGAACGCGCCGGCCTCCGCGCCGACGAGTCCGAGCGCCGCGAATTCCCGGCCGAGCTCCGGCGCGACGCCGCGGGCCTGCTCGTGCGCGCGCAAACGCGGCAGCAGCCGATCCTCCGCGAAGCGCCGCGCCGTCTCCTGTACGAGCCGCTCCTCGTCGGAGAGCGCGAGGCGGAAGCTCATGCCGGCTTCTTCGGCGGGTCGGAGACGAGGAGCGTGCCCTGCGCGACGCAGGCGAGGAGGTCGCCGTTGGTGACGTCGACCCGCACGATCGCGGTGCGCCGGCCGAGCGAGACCACCGTCGACTCGGCGACGATCGTGCCGCCGCGCACCGGCGCCAGGTAGTTGAGCTTGAACTCGGTGGTCGCCGCCCACTGCCCGCGCTCCATCAGCGGGTAGAGGACGCAGCCGAGCGCGTGGTCGACGAGCCCCGCCATGACGCCGCCGTGGAGCGTCCCGAACGGCGTCAGCAGCTCGTCGCGCACGTCCATCGCGGCGACCAGGCGCCCGGCGGTGATCTCCACGATGCGGATGCCGAGGTAGGCGGGGAGCCCGGTAGCGGCGCGGTGCGCGCGGAGGAAGCCGTCGGCGATGCCCTGGTCGAAATGCTCGAACGACGGCTGCCGGACCGGCATCGCGGCGTCGCGCCTACCACGGTGGTCGCGCGCCGAGCAAGCCAGGCTTGCGAGGTGGCGGTGCCGCGCGTAACGGGAGAGGATGCGGCGCGCGATCGTTCTCGTCGTCGTCCTCGTCGTGGCGGCGGCCGCGTGGGGCGAGACGCCCGCCAAGACGCGGGTCAAACGGACGGCGAAGGAGGCCGCGAAGACCGGCGGACGCACCGCACGCGACGGTGCGCTCACGTTCGGCCGCAGCACGCGTGACTTCTTCAAGGGCGGGGCCGCAGCGGCGCGACGGACCTGGAAGGGGAACGCGGCCCAGACGAAAGCGACGGCACGCTCCGGCGCGCGCGCGACGCGCGACGCGGCGAGGGGCGAATAGCTGGGCCACGACCGCGCCGCGCTGCTCGCCTTCTTCCTCCCGCTCACGCGGCGCACGTGCGCGTCTGTCACGAAACTGAGACGGCTTTGAATCTGCTCGTCACCGGCCGTCCGGGAAGCGGCAAGACGACGGTGATGGAGCGGGTCATCGCGTTGTTACCGTTTGATACGGCGACGGGCTTCGTCACCCGCGAGGTGCGCGAGGGCGGGGTCCGGCGCGGCTTCGCCATCCAGACGCTCGACGGACGCACGGCGCCGCTCGCGTGCGTCGGCGGCGGCGAGCCGCGGGTCGGACGCTATCACGTCCGTCTCGACGGGCTCGAGGCGATCGGTGTTCCCGCGCTGGCGCCGCGCCGCGGCGTCGGGGTGATCGTCGCCGACGAAATCGGCAAGATGGAGTGCCTGTCGCATCGCTTCTGCGATGCGGTTCGGTACGCGCTCGACGCGCCGACTCACGTGGTCGGGACGATCGCAGGCCAGGGCGGGGGCTTCATCGCCGAGGTCCGGCGCCGATCCGACGTGCGCATCATGGAGGTGACGGTGCGCAACCGAGACGACCTGCCGGCGACGATCGTCGCGACGCTCGGCTTCGACGCCGGAGGGCGGGACGAGCGGTGACTCGTGCTGCCGCGGTGTGCGGCCGTTTGCCTCACCTTTGAGCACCAGGTCCTGCGGATTTCTTGCGTGTCCCGGCCGCTGCGTGTTGGCGACGACCTTGCTATCGGGGCATGGGCGTCGATCCCGGAGCGGTACGGATGGGCCGGGCGGCATGGATGCGGGGCGCCGTGGCGCGGGCGGAGGTGTGGTTCGCCTTCGCCGCGTCGACGGCGGCGGTGTTCGTCACCGTCGGCACGACCGCCGGCATTGCGTATGCGGTGAGGTGGCTGCTGCCGTCCGGGGGCCGTTGAATGCCCCTCGTCGTCGGCTTCGCCCGGCTGCTGCTCGCCTGGGCGCTGGTAGCCGTCGGCCTCGGCGTGATCAGCCGGCTCGCCGAGCCGCGTCGCGCGCTCGCGGGGCGCGGTGTGACGGACGCGGACGGCGAAGCCCGGACCGCGAGTCAGTTCACGTAAAAAACAACATCACCTCTTTCATCGGGCGGCCCGTGAATTGTATGGTCCGCGCGTGTCGAGGCCGAAGCACGGCGGCGCGGGCACGATTCGCCGCCTCACCGCCGGCGTCTTGCTGGCCATCGCCGTCGCGCCGCCGTCGGTGCGCGCGCTGAGCATCACGCGCGGACCGCTCATCCAGAACCCCGACGCGTCCACCGGCACCATGACGATCGAGTGGTGGACGGACACGGCCGGCGACAGCACGGTCGAGTACGGACCGACCCCTGCACTCGGCTTTTCCGCGACGGTGCCGCAGACGGGGAGCTGCGAGGTCGGCTCCGCCGGCACCTGCCACGTCGTCGCGCTGAGCGGGCTCTTCCCCGGGACGCGCTACTACTACCGCCTCCGCACGAACGGCGTCGTCGTCCAGGACACCGGCACGAGCGGTCCGTACTTCACCACGCTGAGATTGCCGACGGACCCGACCGACCTCTTCTTCACCGTGATGGGCGACTGGGGCGGCGGCACGACGGAGGAGCAGCAGGTGGCCGATCTGCAGGATGCCGCGGACCCGCAGATCACGGTCACCGTCGGCGACAACGCCTACGAGTTCGGCACCCAGAGCGAGTGGGACAACAACGCGCTCGCCTACTATCGAAACCCGTTCCGGCGCATCCCCTTCTTCCCCGCGCTCGGCAACCACGACCTCTATGCCGTCGGCAACTCCAGCTGGGCGAGCTCGGCCGAGATCAAGACCTTCCTCGAGCCGCGGAACGGTACCCAGCCGGAGCGCTTCTACTCCTTCGACCACAGTGACGCGCACTTCACCGTGCTCGACAGCAACAGCTGCTGCGACGCGGTGCAGCGCAACTGGCTCGAGAACGACCTCGCCACGACGGCACGCAAGTGGAAGTTCGTGTTCTTCCATCACACGCCCTACTCGTGCGCGAGCGGCTTCTTCTCGAACGGCAGCAGCATCCCGGTCCGGACCAGCTGGGGACCGCTGTTCGAGCGGTACGGCGTCGACATCGTCTTCGACGGCCACGACCACCTCTACGAGCGCTCGACCTTCGTCGACGATTTCCAGATCGACGGGTCGGGGGGCAGCGACGGCCTCGGCACGTACTACGTGATGACGGGCGGCGGCGGGAAATCGGTCGACAGCCCGGCCGTGCTCACCGACGGCGTACCCACCGTGAACGGCAGCACGTGCTACTGGCTCGCGAGCGGGTGCACCGGTTCGCCGAGCGCGCCCTGGTGCAGCTTTGCGCGCTTCCACTACGTGTCGGTGCGTATCGCGCTCGACACGACGTTGACGCTCCAGGCGATCGACAACGGGAACAACGTCTTCGACTCGTTCCAGATCACCAAAGTGCCGCCGACGACGACGACCACCAGCACCAGCACGACGACGACGTCGTCGACGACGACCACCAGCACCACGACCTCGACCACCACCACGTCGAGCACGACCACGTCGGTCACCACGACGTCGACCACCACGACCTCGACGACGACCTCGACCACGACCTCCACCACCACCACGGTCACGACGTCGACGACCAGCACGACGACGAGCACCACGACCACCAGCAGCACGACGACCACGCACGCGCCGACGACGACCACGAGCACGACGACCAGCACGTCGACGTCGACGCTGCCGAGCACCACGTCCACCACGGTGACCACGACGACCACCAGCTCGACGACCACGACCGCGACCGTACCGCCCCCGACCACGACCACCACGACGACGACCAGCACCACCCAGCCACCGTGTCCCGACGCCGATGCCGACGGCGTCTGCGACGCCACCGACAACTGTCCGGCCGATCCGAACCCCGGCCAGGAGGATGCCGACGGTGATGGCGTCGGCGACGCGTGCGACCCGTGCACCGGCGGCGTCGCGATGACGAAGGCGAAGCTGATCGTGACCGGGCTCGCCACCCCGGCCGCCGACGACCGCCTGCGGCTCCGCGGGCGGCTGACCCTGCCGTCCCCGTTCTCGCCGCCGCTCGACCCGATGACGAAGGGAGTCCGGATCCTGCTCGACGACGCGATGGGCGGCCGCCCGCTGGACGTCAGCGTCCCCGGCGGCGCCTACAACTACGCGACCAAGACCGGCTGGAAGGTGAACCCGTCGCGGACGAGCTGGAAGTACGCGAACGGTCTCGGCGGCATCCAGGGCATCGTGCGCGTGACGGTGCGCGCCTCCTCCGCGGTGCCCGGGCAGGTGGACGTCGGCGCGTCAGGCCGGAACGGCGCCTATCCGGTGGCGCACGGCGCGATCCCGGTGAGCGCCACGGTCGTGCTCGACGCGCCGCGCGCCACGACGGGCCAGTGCGGCCGGGCGACGTTCCCCGGTCCGCCGCCGGCGCCGAGCTGCCGCTTCAACGCGACCGGCAGCACGCTCACCTGCAGGTGATATGGCCTGGAAGAAATCGCCTGCCGAGCTGGTGGTTGCCTTCGAGCGTCTCGTCCCCGCCGGCGGCGTCGAACGGCGACAGATGTTCGGCTACCCCGCCGCGTTCGTCGCCGGCAACATGTTCGCCGGTCTGCACGAGGATCGCTTCGTCCTCCGCCTCGACGAGGCGGGATGCGCCGAGGCGAAGCGGCTCGGGGCGACGGACTTCGAGCCGATGCCGGGACGCGCGATGAAGGGGTGGGTCGTGCTCCCGTCGCGTTTCCTCGCCGACGACGCGCAGGCGTCGCGGTGGATCGACCGCGCCCACCGTCACGTCGCGACGATGCCCGCGAAGAAGAAGAAGGCGCCGAAGCGGGCCACGCGTCGCGGCGGGTGAATCCTACTCGATACCCCAGGAGAAGACGCGAGTCGGCGTGAGCTCCACGATCACCGCTATTCGGTCTTCTTCGCCTTCCCGCAGGGGCAGCCGCCCGCCATCGGGGCCTGTCCGCTCGCCGCAGCGGCGGCCGCCGCCTCCTTGCACGCCGCGGCGCCGCAGCAGCCGCCACCGGGCATGCACCCGCCCGGCTGCTCGGCGGGCTTCGCCTCTGTGGCCGGGGCGGCCGACTGCGCGGCGGCCGGCGGTGGACGCCGCTCGTCGTCGGCGATCGCCACGGCGCTCGTGCCGAACACGAGCGCGGTCAAGACTACAGCAAGCCACGTACGTTTCATCGATCCTCCGCGCGCCTTTCGACGGGCGCGCCGACCGTTCTGACAGACGGGTCCGGTCTGTCAACCGTCAGGGTTGCAGCAGCGTTCGGCTCCAGCCGCGGCGTGTGCGCACGAAGAGCTCGCGCTCGTGCAGGCGGTGGTCGCGGTGACGCCAGAACTCGATCGTGTCGGGGACCAGCCGGAATCCCCTCCAGTAGGGTGGACGCGGCACCCCCTCGCCGGGGTAACGGCGATCGAACTTTCGCCACCCGGTGAGGAGCGCCGCCCGGGCGGACAGCCGGGCGCTCTGCGTCGAGGACAGCGCCGCGAGCCGGCTCTCGCGCGGCCGGGTCTGCCAGTAGCGGTCGACGTCGGCCGCCGGCACGTCCTCGGTCCGTCCTTCGACGCGCACCTGCTTCCCGATCGCGTGCCAGTAGAGCGCGAGCGATGCCCGCGGGTTGTCGCGCAGCTCGCGGCCCTTGCGGCTCCGCGCGTCGGTGAAGAAGACGAAGCCGCGCCCGTCGGCCTGCTTCAGGAGGACGAACCGCACGGAGGGGTGTCCGGCGCGATCGGCCGTGGCGAGGGCCATCGCCTCGGGCAGGGGGATCCGGGCCCGGCGAGCCTCGTCGAACCATCGGCGGAAGCGCGCGAGCGGGTCGGTCGGCACGCAGGCCAGAGTACGGACGCCGACGCCGGAGGGAAAGGGCTGCTGGCCTCACGCTCGTGAGCCGGCTATGGGCTCGACGGCATGCCCGAGCTCGTCATCGACGCTGACGGCCACGTGCTCGAGCCGCCGGACGTCTGGCAGCGCTACGTCGATCCGACGTACCGGGGGCGCGCCATCCGGGTTCGCCGCGGCGACGACGGCCGCGACGTGCTCGAAGTCGACGGCCGACCCGCCAGGCTGACGACGGCCGAGATGCTCGGTGGCTTCGGCGGCATGGGGAAGCCGATGGAGGAGCTCGCGCAGGCGTGCCTCGCCGGGCGCTACGCGGAGAGCGCCCCGGCGGCGGCGGTCGACCCGGCGGCGCGGCTCGCGCTCCTCGAGCACGACGGCATCGACGCCGCGATCCTCTATCCGAGCCTCGGGCTCCAGTGGGAGGCCGAGGTGAGCGATCCGGCGTACGCGCTGGCGCACTGCCGCGCGTACAACCGCTGGATCGAGGAGTTCGCGGCCGGCAGCGGCGGGCGGCTGGTGCCCATCGCGCATCTTTCGCTTGGTGACCCTGACGAAGCGGCCGCCGAGCTCCGTCGCGCGGTCCGCGCCGGCGCGCGCGGCGGCTTTCTTTTGCCCTTCACCCTGAGCGGCGTGCCGCACGGCCACCCCGCGCACGACCCGCTGTGGGCGGCGGCGCAGGACCTCGACGTGCCGATCGCGATCCACACCGGCGTCGACCCGCACGAGCGAAGTCTCCACCATCGCTTCACGGGCCTTCGCTGGCCCGAGGACGTTCCCGCGGGCATCTGGTACCACGAGCTGCTCTTCCCGCAGGCCGTGCAGCAGGCATTCTCGACGTTCTTCCTCTATGCCACCTTCGATCGCTTCCCACGTCTCAAGCTCGTCGTGCTGGAGTCCGGCGCCGGCTGGCTCGGCTTCTGGCTCGACCGCATGGACGCGCTCGCGCGTGGCACGCTCCGCGTCACCCTCCCGATGCGCGACCTGCCGAGCACGTACGTCCGGCGCCAGTGCTGGATCTCCGCCGATCCCGACGAGCGCGCGTTGCCACCGATCATCATGCACGTGGGCGACGATGCTCGGGGAGAATGCGGCGCTGCTGTATGGCCTGAACGTTAGCAAACGCTAGCGCGTACTGGCGGAACAAGTAGCGTCACTTCGGCTGTTCGTGCAATTCGATAGCGCCGTGTCGGAGCCAGCCGACACGCGCAAGCCATGTTCGCGCGGCCGCGACGGGCGGCGGGCCGCTCGCATCGAGAGCCGGCCGTTCGCTCCACCCGGTAAACCATGCGGCAGAGGAGCACGGATCGATTCCTGTCACGTGCTTCAAATGCTTCCGGAAATTGTTTAATACATAAACGAGGACGTTGCGGACCGCCCGCGGCGTCGTGAGCGCACGGGCGTGATATCTGTCGCCCCAGATACGTCCACTGCGACCGAGCGCGCG
>VBKG01000534.1 GCA_005879585.1 Deltaproteobacteria bacterium
GAACGAAGAGGCCGGTGCGGGCCGCGCAGGCGTCGGTGAAGGCGCCGCGCACGTGCCCGAACAGCTCACTTTCCAACAGCGACTCGGGTACGGCGGCACAGTTGATGGCGACGAAGGGCCCTCCGCTGCGCCGGCCGCGTTTGTGGAGCGCGCGCGCGACGAGCTCCTTACCGGTGCCGCTCTCGCCGGTGACGAGCACGGAGGCATTCGAGTCCGCGATCCGTTCGAGGAGGTCATACACCGCCTGCATGGCCGCGCTCGCGCCACGGAGCTCTGCAAACCGCCGAGCGTCCCGCACGATGCGGGGCAGCTGCTTCATTTCATCCCGCAACGCCCGGTGTTGCAGCGCCCGCTCCAAGGCGAGCGCGAGCGTATCCATGTCGGGCGGCTTGGTGACGAAGTCGTACGCGCCAACCCGGATTGCGGCGATCGCCGTCTCGATGCTGCCGAACGCGGTGAGCATCGTGACCGGCACGTCCGGGTGGTCGGCGACGATCCGCTCGCACAGCTCGAGGCCGTTCATGCCGGCCATGTTCACGTCGGTCACGACGGCATCGACCTCGGCCGTCCCGACCGCCTCGAGCGCGGCGTCGGCCGACGTTCTCCACGTGACCTCGAAGCCGCGGTGCGCCAGATCGGCCGCGAGCAGCCTGCACATGTCGCGATCGTCGTCGACGATGAGCACACGGCCGTTCACGCTGCGGTCTCCTTGGGCGTCGCGGTTGCCGCCCGGGGCGGGCGGGCCCTCCGGCAGAGGTCGGCCAAAACGCGGACTTGCTCGCGGAGGTCGTCCAGCGACTGTCGCGCCTTGGCGCTGACTTCCAGGTTCGCCGCCGCCTCCATCAGGGAGGGGAACCCGTAGAGCCCCGCCGTTCCCTTGAGCTGGTGGGCCAGCGTACCGAGGGCTTCGAAGTCGCCCTCCGCAAGACTCCGTTCGATGGCGGCCACGCGCCCCGAGAGCCCCGCCACGAACTGCGCCGTCAGGTGCGCCACCTCCGGGATCTCGCTCGTCAGGGTACTCACCAGCACGGGCGAAGCCTCGGGCGATTCGAGCGTCGCGTGGTCTCGTCCCCTGGCAAGGTGCTGCTGGATCGTCTCGATCAGGGTTGCGGGATCGATCGGCTTGGTCGCGAAGTCGTCGCACCCCGCGCGCAGGCACTTCTCGCGATCGCCTTCCATCGCATGAGCCGTGAGCGCGATGATCGGACGGCTGTAGCCCACGGCGCGCAGCTGGGCTGCGGCGCCGTAGCCATCGAGCTCGGGCATTTGCATGTCCATGAGGATGACGTCGAACGGCGTCCCCGCAGCCACGGCCGCCAGCGCCAGCTCACAGGCGACCCTTCCGTTCTCGGCGACCGCGACCTCGGCGCCGGCCCTGCGGAGATAGAACGAGAGCAGGCGCTGGCTGTCGGGCGCGTCCTCAGCGAGGAGGACGCGACCGCGCAGGCGTAGCTTGGCCCCCCTGGCCGGGCGCCGGGTGGCCGGCGGGCCCTGTGCCTCCCTGGGATCCTCGAGCATCGGCACGCCGTCCAGCGGCCCGGTCTCCAGCGACAGAACGAACGAGCTCCCTTGGCCCTGGGCACTCCGGACGCTGATGTCTCCACCGAGCATCTCGGCCAGCCGCTTCGAGATCGTCAGGCCGAGCCCTGTACCGCCGAATTTGCGAGTCGTCGACGCATCCGCCTGGGTGAACGGGGTGAACAGCTTGGTCTGTGCCTCCGAGGTCATTCCAACGCCCGTGTCGATCACCTCGAAGCGGAGGCACCGGCGGGTCGCTTCCGCCCGATCGGCCATCTTCACGAGGATGCGTACACCCCCGCACTCCGTGAACTTGATCGCGTTGCCCGCGAGGTTCATCAGTATCTGTCGCAATCGGGTCGGGTCGACATGAATGCGTTTGGGGATCGCCCCCTCGTACGCGACATCGAAGGTGAGGCCCTTGTCGAGCGCCCGAGGCCGCATCAGCGAGGCCACCTCGGCCACCAGCTGAACGGGCGAACACTCGATGCGCTCCAAGGTCATCCTGCCAGCCTCGATCTTGGATAGATCGAGGATGTCATCGAGGATTCTCTGCAGGTGCTCGCCATTGCGGCGGATCGTCTCGAGATAGCTTCGCCGCTCCTTGCTCGATGCCTTCGGATCGGAGACCAGGTCGGTGTACCCGAGAATGGCGGTCATCGGTGTCCGAATCTCGTGGCTCATATTGGCGAGGAACTCCGACTTGACGCGCGCGGCTTCGAGCGCAGCGTTGCGTGCCTCGGTCAATTCCTCCGCGCGCTGGGCCAGCTCGGTCGCCTGTTGCTCCGCGCGGCGACGGGCCTCCCCCACCTCCACACAGTAGCGTTGGACTTCCTCCTCGACACGCCGGCGGTCGGATATGTCTCGGAGGTAGCCGGTGAACATCGCCGGGCCGTCGCGACCGATCCGGATGACGGCGAGCTCGACCGGGAATTCGCTGCCGTCCGCCCGCATCGCCATGATTTCGACCCGCCTGCCAAGGAAACTAGTCGTACCAGTGGCAAGGTGCTTGGTCAGGCTGTGCCGATGACGCTCCCGCGAGGACGGGGGAATGATCGTTTCGTCGAGCGCTTTGCCGATAACCTCTGCGCGGGTGTACCCGAAGGTCTTCTCGGCGGCCGGGTTGAACTCGGTGATCCTTCCGTCGCCATCCATCGTGAGGATACAGTCGAGGGCGGATTC
>VBKG01000535.1 GCA_005879585.1 Deltaproteobacteria bacterium
AGAGCGACGCGGCGAAGGTGCATGCGCCGTCGGTGGCCGCGTCCGTGTCGCAGCTCGAGTCGCCGTCGCGACAGATGGTCGTCGTGCCCCGCCATTCGACGCGACAGTCGCGCTCGGCTGCCGCGAAGCGCGCGACGACGAGCACGACGAAGGCGGCGTACACACGCGTAGAGCCGAGCCGAGTCGTCGCGGACCTCCCTCCCGCCTGCCGCAAGGACGGAGAGGAGCGCGGACGGATGACCCGCGCGCGACCCCAGCCCCTTCCCCACGGAAGGCCAATCTGCTGGCGTCAGGCGGGCAGGTCTTCTGGCTCGGGGATCATCCTCGCCCGGTCCCTTCCCACCCCGAAGGGCAGTGGTTGTGACCGGGGTCGTCCCCCCTTACAGCTGCGGGGCAGCGGGGGCTTTGCACCCCCTTCCCTAACCCGTCTGCGTCGAGCGCGCGTGTACCGCGAGCGTGAACTCGGAGTCAAGTAGTCGCGCACAGAGATCCGCATGGCCGCATCTGCTCGGCGTGCCGCAGCATGCCGGCTCAAATGCCCGATCGTGCATGCGCAGCAAAGCGGACGACGAGCGTTCACCGATGACTTGAGCCGGCGCATTCATTGCACGAGGCGCTGTACGGAGGATCACATCATGGAAGTAAAATCCCTCGCTCGCGTGCTGTGCGTTCTGGCAGGTCTCATTGCCGTTGCAGGAGTCGCCAGCGCGCAGGAGTGCCAGCGCGGCTGCTTCACGCAGGAACGAGCGTGCTTCGGCAACGCGAACCTCGCCATGCCCGCCTGCAAGGCCACCTGCCGCGCAACCAAGAAACCGACCGAGGTGGGTGCCTGCTCGCGGGCGTGCACCGACACGTTCACGAAGGCGAAGCTCGCATGCCGCACGCGTCTCGCGGGCTGTCGCGACGCGTGCATCCCGTCCCCGATCCCGTGCGGAGGCAGCTGCGGCCAGAATCTCGCGACGTGCATCAAGACGGTCGTGACCAAGCAGCAGGACTGCATCCGCACGTGCAAGCCGGGATCCGGTCGTCCTTCCTGCGTGTCATCCTGTCTCGCGGCCGCCAACGCCGGGAGCGCGGCATGCACCGCATCGTTCGACGATTGCCATGCACGATGCGGCGGTTCACCGAGCGGCGCATTCGTCGACCCATCGCTAATGTTCTGATGTCCGCTCTACGCCCCTTGCAACAGCACGCGTAGATCGGACATGCCTGCGGGGTGAAGACGGCCGGCGTCGCTCGCTCCGAGCCCGAGCGCCTGCTGGCGATGGCGCCGCTCGGCGCCGTCGTCCGGCTCGCGGCGCCGACGACGGTGGTGATGGCGGTCTCGGCCGTCTCCAACGTCGTCTACACGTACTTCGTGAGCCGCCTCGGGGTGGACGCGATCGGCGCCGTGTCACTGGTGTTTCCGGTCTCGCTCCTCGCGCTCACGGCGATGGGCGGCGGGATCGGCGCGGGCGCGGCCTCTGCCGTGGCGCGGGCCCTCGGAGCGGGGAGACGAGAGGACGCGGCGGCGCTGGCAGGGCAAGCGCTCGTCCTGAGCGTCGTCATCGGTCTCGGTTTCGGGCTCGTCGTGCAGGGACTTGCGGGACCGCTCTTCCGGCTCATGGGGGCCGACGGCGCCGTCCACGCGAGCGCGACGCTCTTCGCGCGCGTCCTGTTCGGCGGCGCAGCCATCACGTTTCTGGGCGGGATGTTCGACAGCGTCATGCGGGGCGAGGGGAACGTCCGCGTGCCCGCCGTCTGGTCCACCACGTCGCTCGTCCTGCAGATGGCGTGCACGCCGCTCTTCATGTTCCGGTTCGGCTGGGGCCTCGTGGGCGCCGCGCTCGCGATGCTCGCCTGCCAGGGCGTCGCCACCGTACCCCGCGCGTTCTGGGTGCTCGGCGGCCGCGGGCTCGTGCGCCCCGTATTCCGGCTCCCGCGCTTCACGCTGGCGCCGGTGCGCGAGATCCTTCGCGTCGGCGTCCCCGCGGCGCTCTCCACGTCGGTCAGCAACGTCGGCCTGATGGCGCTCACCGCGGTCGTCACGCGCCTCGGCGCCGCCGATCTCGCGGCCTACGGCCTCGGCACGCGGCTCGACTTTCTTCTGATGTCGTTCGGCTACGGGCTGAGCGCCGCCGTATTGACCCTCGTCGGGATGGCGACGGGCGCGAACCGACCCGACCGGGTCCAGGCGTTCGTGACGCGCGCGGCCGCGATCACCGTCGTGCTGCTCGGCATCCCCGGCCTCGTGCTGTGCTGGCGCCCCGCGCTCTGGCTCGGCTTGTTCACGGACGACGCCGGCATTCACGCCGTCGGCGCCCAGTACTTCCGCATCATCGGCCCGTCGTACGCCTTCGTCGGCGTCAGCATGGTCGTCGCCTTCGCCTTCCAGGGACTCGGGCGCGCGATCATCCCGCTCGTCTGGATGATCGGGCGTGTCGTCGCCGTGTTGGCGGCCGCGGTACTCTGTACCCATGCGCTCGGTCTCGGCGAGCGGGCGGTGTTCACGACCATCGCTGTCGCGAACGTGCTGTCGGCGGCCGGGCTCGCGACTCTCTTCCTTCTGACCGAGCGTCGTCTCCGGGTTGCGCGAACCGGCGCCTCCGTCACCGAGCTTGCCGCCACGGGAACGCGCTGAGTCG
>VBKG01000536.1:0-839 GCA_005879585.1 Deltaproteobacteria bacterium
GACGTTCCGGCGACCGCGATCGTCATGCCGGCGTCCGCCAGCGCACGGACGTTCTCGGGCCCGACGCCACCGTCGACCTCGATGTCGACGTGCTCGAGGCCGCGCCGGAAGAGGTCTGCCCGCAGCCGAGCGACCTTGTCGACCGTCCCGGCGATGAAGGCTTGTCCGCCGAAGCCCGGATCGACCGACACGACGAGCGCGACGTCGACGTCGGGCAAGATCTCCTCGAGCGCCCCTATCGGCGTGGCGGGGTTAATCGCCACTCCGGGCTGCGCGGCGAGCGCGCGGATTGCGCCCACCGTGCGGTGAAGGTGCGGGCAGGCCTCGACGTGCACCGTCATCGCCGTCGCCCCGGCATGCGAGAAGGCGTCGAGATACCGGTCGGGCTCGGCGATCATCAGATGGACCTCGAGCACGGCGCCCACCCGCTCGGCAAGTGGCCGGAGCGCTGCGACGACGAGCGGGCCCATGCTCAGGTTCGGGACGAAATGCCCGTCCATGACGTCGACGTGGATGCGGCGCACCCCCGCGTCGAGCGCGTCGGATACCTGGGCGCCGAGCCGGAGGAAGTCGGCGGAGAGGATCGAGGGCGCGATTTCGACGGATCGCGTGCTCACCGGCCCTCGGCTCGCTGCTCGAAAAGCTTGCACCAGCGCGTGTAGCGCCGCGCGACCTCTGCACTCGCCGCCTCGCGCGTCGTACGCCCGTCCCGCCAGCCGACGAGCGCGTCCCAGAAGGTCGTCCGTCCGACCGCGAACCCGATGAAGCCGGGGACGCGGGCGGCCGTCGACAGCCACGACTCGACCTTCGCCTCGTCCTCGCCCCGCCCGAGAACGATG
>VBKG01000536.1:1000-4445 GCA_005879585.1 Deltaproteobacteria bacterium
GGACAAGTGGCGCAGGCGTCCCGCCTGGCGGCGGTTCATCGCTGCGTCGCCCTCCGGGTTGCAGCGCACGAGGACCTTGCGGAAGGTGGGCGAGAACGCCTCGATGTGGCGCGCGTAATCGTCGCCGTACTCGAAATCGAACTCGTGCTGGCCACTCTTCTCGGCGGGGGCGGCGGTGAGAAAGCCCCGCGCGCGGGCGTCGCGGAGGATCGCGGCGCCGAACTGCTCGTCGACGAGGAGACCGGCGCGTTCCTTCGGCACCCCACCGGCGACGGCCGCGAGCAAGCCGTCGTAGATGATCGCCTTGGAGGCCGCGACCCGCTCGGTCTGCTCCTGGGAAAGCGCGCCCTTCCAGCCGAAGAGGCCCGACTGGAAAGACCCGCGGTGGTCGAACGGAAGAATGTAGAGCGGTCGATCGAACCCGAGGTCCGTCATGATGCCTCCGTGCGGCGCTCGCGATGGCGGCGGATGAGCGCGTTCGTCGAGCTGTCGTGGCGGAGGGGCGGCTCAGTCGCGCTCTCGAGCTCGGGGATGATGCGCTGCGCGAGCTGCTTCCCGAGCTCGACGCCCCACTGGTCGAACGAGTCGATGTGCCAGATCACGCCCTGCGTGAACACGCTGTGCTCGTAGAGCGCGACCAGCGTCCCGAGCGTCTCCGGCGTGAGCTGCTCGGCGAGAATCACCGACGTCGGCCGGTTGCCCTCGAAGGTCCGGTGCGGCACGAGCCGCTCGGGCGTTCCCTCGGCCCGCACGTCTTCCGCGGTCTTGCCAAACGCCAGCGCCTCGGCCTGAGCGAAGACGTTCGCGAGCAGCAGGTCGTGGTGCCGCCCGAGCGGGTTCAGCGGCTGGTGGAAGGCGATGAAGTCGCACGGGATGAGCGTCGTGCCCTGATGAATCAGCTGGTAGAACGAATGTTGCCCGTTGGTCCCGGGCTCGCCCCAGACGATCGGCCCCGTGTCGTAGTCGACGGTGGCGCCGTCGAGCGTCACGTGCTTGCCGTTCGATTCCATGGTGAGCTGCTGCAGGTAGGCCGGGAACCGCTTCAGGTACTGCTCGTACGGCATCACGCCTAGGGTCTGCGCGCCGAAGAACTCGCGGTACCAGACCGTCAGGAGCCCGAGGAGGACGGGAAGGTTCCGGTCGAACGGTGCGGACCGGAAGTGCTCGTCCATGGCGTGGAAGCCGGCGAGCATGGTCCCGAAGTGCTCGGGGCCGATCGCGATCATGGTCGAGAGGCCGATCGCCGAGTCCATCGAGTAGCGGCCGCCGACCCAGTCCCAGAAGCCGAACATGTTGGCCGTGTCGATGCCGAACTTCGCGACCTCGGCGGCGTTCGTCGACACCGCGACGAAGTGCTTCGCGACCGCGCGCTCGTCGCGGAGCGTCCGCAGCGTCCACTCGCGAGCGCTGCGCGCGTTCGTCATCGTCTCGAGCGTCGTGAACGTCTTCGAGGACACGACGAACAACGTCTCCCCCGGGTCGAGGTCGCGCGTCGCCTCGGCGAAGTCGGTGCCATCGACGTTCGAGACGAAGCGGAAGGTCATGTCGCGGGCGCTGTAGTGCCGCAGCGCCTCGTAGGCCATGACCGGTCCCAGGTCCGACCCGCCGATCCCGATGTTGACGACGTTCCGGATCCGCTTCCCGGTGTGGCCCTTCCAGCGACCGTCCCGGACGCGGGTAGCGAACTCGGCCATGCGGTCGAGCACCGCGTGCACCTCGGGAACCACGTCCTTGCCGTCGACGAGAATCGACTGGCCGCGGGGCGTCCGGAGCGCCACGTGGAGCACCGCGCGGTTCTCGGTCACGTTGATCTTCTCGCCGCGGAACATGGCGTCGATGCGCTCGCGCAGACCGGCCTCCTCGGCGAGGCGGAGAAGGAGACGGAGCGTCTCGTCGGTCACGCGGTGCTTCGAGTAGTCGAGGTACAGGCCGACGCCCTCGACCGTCAGGCGCTCGCCGCGACGCGCGTCGTCGGCGAAGAGCTGACGGAGATGGACGTCGCGGATCTTCGCGTGATGGTCGCGCAGCGCCTTCCAGCTTCGATCCGACATCCGATCCGACATCTGATCTCCTTCCCGGCTCAGCCGGCCTTCTTGAGGGTTTGGCTCTTGTCCACGAGGCACGCGAGGAGCTCCTTCCACGAGGCGACGAAGGCGGCGGCGCCGTCGCGCTGGAGCTCGGCGGCGAGCGCGTTCACGTCGACGCCTGCCTTGGCGAAGCGGTCGAGGATATCTTCGGCGTCGCCGCCGCCGTGCGGGAGCATGGCACCGATCTCGCCGTGGTCGGCGAGCGCGAGCAGCGTCTTCTCCGGCATCGTGTTCACGGAATGCGGTGCGGCGAGCGACTTCACGTAGAGCACGTCCGACGCCTTCGGGTCCTTCGTGCCCGTGCTCGCCCACAGGAGCCGTTGCGAGCGGGCGCCGACGTTCAGCAGGCGGAGCCAGCGGTCGGACGCGAGGAGGTCGCGGTACGCCTTGTACGTCCGCTGCGCCATCGCGATGCCGAGGCGCCCCTTCAGCTCGGCCGGCACCTTGTCCGCGACGGCGCTGTCCCACCGGCTGACGAAGACCGACGCCACCGAGCCCACGTGTGGGTTGAGCCCGGCCGCGACGCGTCGCTCGATGCCCCGGATGTACGCCTCTGCCGCGGCGACGTAGTGCTCGCGCGAGAAGAGGAGCGTCACGTTCACGGGCACCCCCGCGAAGATCGCCTCCTCGATCGCCGGCATCCCCTCGGCCGTGCCGGGGATCTTGATGAAGAGATTCGGGCGACCGGCGCGCGCGTGCAGGTCCCGCGCCGCGGCGACGGTGCTCGAGGTGTCGTAGGCGAGCGTGGGGGAGACCTCGAGCGAGACCCAGCCATCAACACCATTAGTAGCCGAATGGATCGGCCGGAAGAGATCGGCGGCGCGGGTCAGGTCCTCGAGGGCGAGCTCGAAGAAGAGCTCCTCACCCGAGAGACCCATCGCGGTCTTCTCGCGGATCGCCGCGTCGTAGTCGTGGCTGTTCTTGATCGCGTGGTCGAAGATCGTCGGGTTCGAGGTGAGCCCTGTGACCGACAATTCCCCGATGTAGCGGGAGAGCGTCCCTCCGGTGAGGAGGGAGCGCGTGATGTTGTCGAGCCAGAGGCTCTGGCCCGCGTCGTGCAGTTGCCGGGTCGCTTTCATCGGGTCCCTTTCCGCCGCGCAGCGTCCAGCAGCGCGGGCATGTCGTACGTCGTGAGGTCGCCGATCCGATCGATGGTCACGTCCGGCGCCGGAAAGCGTTCGACGTCCGGCGCATGCGCGTAGTGCCCCTGGCGCGGGAAGACCGTCGTCAGCCGCTCGCCCCACTGCTCCTTGATGGCGGTCAAAATGCGGACCTTGTCGTCCACGAGCACGTAGTGCTCCGCGGGGTGGCGGCGCTCGACGTCGGCGAGCTCCTTCTCCTTGTGGATGTAGATGAGC
>VBKG01000537.1 GCA_005879585.1 Deltaproteobacteria bacterium
GCGCTCGATCCTGAGCGGCTCCCACGAGAGGTCCTTCCCCGCGCTCCAGCGGCTCTGGCCGCCCGGCATGCGGACCTCGCCCTCGGCCACCTCGGCCCAGCTCCGCCACGGATGCGACGCGAGCGCGTCCTTGCGGAGCGGCGCGAGCTCGTCGGCGAGATTCCGGCGCGCCGCCATCGTGAACGACGACGTCACGCCGACGTGGTGCAGCCCCCCCGCGTCGTCGTAGAGGCCGAGCAGCAGCGACCCGACGAGCGTCCCCGGCCCCTGCTTGTGCCACCGGAAGCCCGCGACGACGCAGTCCGCGGTGCGCTCGTGCTTGACCTTCGGTCCCGGCTGCACGGGGTCAGATGCACGCGACCGGACGTCTTCGCGAGCGCCTCCTCGAGAAGCCGGCGGCGCTCGGCCTGCGGGCGCGCGCGGAGATCGTGGCTGTCGCGGGCGAGCAGGTCGAACGCGACGAACGACGCGGGCGTCTCCTTGGCGAGCTTCGCTACCCGCGACGCCGCGGGGTGGAGACGCAGCTGGAGCGCGTCGAAGTCGAGCCCGCCCCCGCTCGCGATCACGATCTCGCCGTCGACCACGCAGCGCGCGGGGAGGCTCGGGCGCAGCTCCGCTTCGAGCTCCGGGAAGTATCGGTCGAGCGGCCGGAGGTCGCGGCTCTGGAGGTAGAACCGGTCGCGATCGCGGAAGACGATGGCCCGGAAGCCGTCCCACTTGGGCTCGAAGAGCCACCCCTCGCCCGCGGGCAGCGCCGTCGCGAGCTTCGCGAGCATCGGCTCGATCGGCGGCTCGATCGGGAACCCCTCCGCCATCACCGTCCCCCGGCGCGCCGCGCGGCGATCCGCCCTTCGGCGGATGCCCAGCCGGCGTCGAAGGAATGGCCCACCTCGTCGAGATCGATCACCAGCGGCGCGTGGTCGGACGGAATGGGCTTGCCCTTCCGCGCCTCGCGGTCGATCTCGGCCCACACCGTCCGGCCGGCGACCGGCCGCGTCGCCAGCAGGTGGTCGATGCGCATGCCGAAGTTCTTGTGGAAATTCCCGGCCCGGTAGTCCCACCACGTGTAGCGACCGGGCTCCGCATGGTGCAGTCGATACGCGTCGGCCAGTCCCCACGTGCGCAGTCGGCCGAACGCCTGGCGCTCCGGCGGGGACACGTGGGTCCCGCCGTGGCAGGCGCGCGGATCCCACACGTCGATGTCCTCGGGCGCGACGTTGAAGTCGCCGCCGAGGAGCAGCGGCTCGGCGGGATCCGCGGCCTCGGCGAGCCAGCGCGCGAGGCGGTCGAACCAGGCGAGCTTCGCCTCGTAGAACGAGGAGCCGACCGTCCGTCCGTTCGGCGCATACAGGGAGACGAGCCGGACGCCGCCGCACATCGCGGCCATCATCCGCGCCTCGGCGAGCGGCTCGTCGTCGCCGACGTCCGGGGTCAGCGCGGGCCGCAGGGGCTCGCCGAAGTTCGTGACGATGCCGCTGATCGGGTGGCGACTCGCGATGGCGACCCCGTTCCATCGTCCTTCGCCGTGGTGCGCGAGCTCGTATCCGGCCTGGCGAAACGCGTCGGACGGAGCGTCGGAATCGGCGAGCTTCGTCTCCTGCATCAGCAGCACGTCCGGCCGCGCGCGCTCGAGCCACCAGAGAACCTTGTCGAGCCGGGCCTTCAGCGAGTTGACGTTCCAGGTGGCAATTCGCACGGCCGTTCCCTTGTGGACATAGCATGCCGGAGGACGGTGCGACGTTCCATGTCGTCAGCAGCGCATCGCGGCCCGGCGAACCTCGGTGCCGTCACGGGTCGAGCGGCGTCCAGCGACGTCGATCCGTCGGATCCCGAAGGGCCCCCATACGAATCTCGAGCTCGTGATCCACGGCAGAGCTGCCCCCGGGAGCGGCACCGAGCGCGAACGAGGAGTCGAGAAGCTCGCGGAGTCGCACGAGGTCCTTCAAGCCGCACGATGCGGCACTATCGAAGCGATATCCGGCGTAGAACCCTTGGAGGTCGCTGCGGGAAAGCCCGAAGCGCCGATGGCGGACGGTCACGCTCGCGACGTCCCAGAGGGCCGGTCCGAGGCCGCAGAGATCGAAGTCGATCAGAACGACGCCGCCGGCCGTCATGATCACGTTCGTCGGGTCTCCGTGGACGAGAACCGATGGGGCCGAGCGGTCGATCGTGCGCCTCCCCCACGAACACGCCGCGGAGAGCAGACGAACGTATTCCGCCCGCGCCTCCGGCCTCGAACGGTAAGCCTCGAGGCGCGCCTCCACCCTGCCGAGCGGATCCCACAATGAGAGCAGTTCATCAGGCGGCCTCAGCGAGTGGATCCGCCGCAGCACGCGCCCGAGCGCCGGCCAGTCGATCTTCCGGCCGGTCGACGCGACGAGCGGCCAGAAGGTCACTACGCCTCTTCGCGTCTGGATCGGCCGCTCGGCGACGTCGTCCGCGGGCGAAACGACCGGCAATCCCGCGCGGTGGAGGAACCGAGCGAATGCCATCTCCGCTTCCAGGCACTCGGCTCCCTGGTCGGGACGGGCAATTCGCGCGACGAGGCGACGACTCGGAAGGGCGAAGATCGCGCAGTGACCGATACGAACGAGGCGCCGATCTTCGATTTCGAGGCGGAGCAGAAGGCCCGCCTCGCGAAGCGCTGCTTCCGGCCACGAGAGCTCTTCCGCGCCGCCGCTTACGACACCCACGTCGAAAGCACCGCGGCGAGGACGAGGCCGACACCGGTCAGGTACGTGCCCGCGGCACCCACCAGGCGCAACGGGTGCCCGGCGGCGAGCGTCGGCGAGGCGAGCATTCCGACCGCGTGTAGAACCCGCGCGCCGGTGGCAGCGATAAAGAGCACCGCCGCCCATGCACCCGGCTCGCGCATCGCGACGACGAGCATGAGGATCGCCATCGTCGGCGCGTACTCGCACGCGTTTGCATGGGCGCGACAGGCCTTGTGCAGCGGATCGCGATGCAGACAGCCCCGACGTTCATGCTCTCACGCTTGCGATCAACAGAGAGATCGTCGTGACCCATAGGGCGACGTCAGCGATCCCGAACAAGATCGAGCGCCACGGCTGTAATCCGAGCGAGTAGGCGATCGTGTGCAGCACCCGGGCAGCCGTGAAGGGAACGAAGAGCCACCACGCGACCCGGTAGCTCACGGCTCCAGTGGCTGCCGCAAGGAAGCCGACCGCGAGAAAGGGCAAGATGGCCTCGAGGTCGTTGTGGTGCGCGCGCCGTATTCTCTCTATCTGCTCATCCGGCTCGCGCGGGGGCTTTCGTCGGAACGCGTAATCCTCTGGCGAGACGAACACCCCACGCAGATTCCGGAAGACGGCCGTCGCAAGACTCGTAACCGACATCTTGAGAACGAGAATCGCCGCACAGACGACGAACAAGCGCATCGTCGGGTCGGAAAGGCTCGCGCTCATAGGGACGCCTCCCTTCGTTTGAGAATTCGAATCAACTGGCGAACACGGCCCGCGCAAGTTCCCTGGTCTTCGGGTTCACGCGGCAGACCAGGAATTTTCCTTCGCGGTCCGCCGTGATCAGGTCAGCGTTCACGAGCTCCTTCACGTGATGCGAGATAGTGGGAGAACCGATCTTCAGACAGCGGACGATATCGATGAGATGACAGCCTCGTCCGACCTC
>VBKG01000538.1 GCA_005879585.1 Deltaproteobacteria bacterium
CGGAGGACCCCATGGTGAAACTCGTGTTCTGCCTGCATCGACTGCCCGCGCTGTCGCGGGAGGAGTTCCAGCGTTATTGGCGGGAGCGGCACGGGCCGCTCGTTCGCCGGCACGCCGCGACGCTCCGCATCCAGCGCTACGTGCAGCTCCACTCGTGTGATGACCCCCTGAACGACGTGCTCCGCGCCAGCCGGGGCGGGCCCGAGGGCTACGACGGCATCGCGGAGCTGTGGTGGGCGAGCCGCGAGGACCTCGAGGCTGCGACGGCGTCCGCGGAGGGGCGGCGCGCGAGCCTCGAGCTGCTCGACGACGAGCGGCGCTTCATCGACCTCGCGCGTTCCCCGCTGTGGATCGCGGAGGAGGTCCCGGTCGTTCCCTAGTCGCCGCGCCCGCGCCCCGTCTACGCGTACCGGAAGTGCGCCGCGCGCGGATCGGCGAGCCATTCCGCCAGCGTCGGCGCGACCTGGTCCTTCTCGGAGACGATGGTCGGCATCGCGGGCCACGCGATCCCGAGCGCCGGGTCGTTCCAGCGGATGCCGCCCTCGCGTCCCGGGCCGTGCTCGGCCGTGCATTCGTAGAGGACGATCGAGTCCTCCTCGAGTGCGAAGGTGGCGTGCGCGAACCCTGGCGGCACCCAGATGATCTTGTAGTTACGCCCGCGGAGCTCGACGGCGAGGTGGTCGCCGAGCGTCGGCGACCCGAGGCGCACGTCGACGACGACGTCGAGGATGGCGCCGGCGATGCAGCGCACGAGCTTCCCCATCGGCGGGTCCCACTGGAAGTGCATACCGCGCATGACGCCGCGGCGGGAGCAGGTCTGGATGGCCTGCGTGAAGTCGTTCGGAAGGCCGCGCGCCGCGAGCTGCGATTTCACCCACGACTGGAGCAGGAAGCCGCGCTCGTCGGGGAACGTCGGCGCTTCGAAGATCGCAATCGCAGGGATGCGGCTCGGGTCGACCAGCATGCCATTTCCTCCGGCTCCAAAAGCAAGCGGGCCCCTGGTATAGAGGGACGCCGGAAAGGGGGTCAATAGCGCGTATGATTCTCGTCACCGGAGGCGCGGGCTACATCGGCTGCGTCGCGGTACGCCAGCTCCTCGACAAGGGAGAAGCGGTCCGCGTCTTCGACAAGCTCTACTTCGGTGAAGACGGCCTCGCCGAGGTCGCGGACAAGATCGACCTCGTCCAGGGCGACCTGCGGACGCTCGACCCCGCCGTGCTCGACGGGTGCAACGCGGTGATCCACCTCGCGGGCCTGTCGAACGACCCGACCGCGGAGTTCAACCCGAAGGCCAATGCGGACATCAACACGCGCGGCACCGAGGTCCTGGCCGAGGCGTGCAAGCGTCGCGGCGTCAAGCGCTTCATCTTCGCTTCCACGTGCTCCATCTACGATCTCGGCTTCTATGCCCCCGACTTCTTGCGCGACGAGGACTCGGAGGTGCGGCCGCGGGCCGCGTACGCGGTTTCCAACTACGATGCGGAGCGCATCCTGCTGAAGATGGCGGACGACCACTTCTGCCCCGTCATCCTGCGCCAGGGCACGGTGTACGGCTGGAGCCCGCGCATGCGCTACGACCTCGTGGTGAACACCTTCGTGCGCGACGCGCTCTCGAAAGGAACCCTCACCGTCAACGCGGGTGGCGAGATGTGGCGGCCCCTGATCGACGTGTCCGACCTCAGTCGCGTCTACGCCGCGTGTGTCGAGGCGCCCGACGAGAAGGTCCAGGCCCGGACGTTCAACGTCGTCGAGAAGAACTATCGCATCCTCGAGCTCGCCCACTGGGTGCGCGAGGCGTTCCGCCCGTTCAAGAAGGTGGAGATCGAGGTGGACTACTCGAACTACAAGACGCGCTCGTACCGGGTGAGCGGGCAGCGGATCGAGACGGTGCTGGGCGTGAAGCCGCTCCTCGGCGTCAAGGAATCGGTCGAGAACATGGTGCGCATGATCGACCTGCACCACCAAACCGACTTCCTGAGCCCGCGCTACTATAACATCCAGTGGATGGAGCTCCTCGCCGAGATGGAGGCCACCCTCAAGCGCATCGGGGGCGTGTTCTGACCCGCGTCGTGGTGCTCGGCAGCACGGGGCAGCTCGGGAGCGACGTCGTCGAGGCGTTCGCCACCGAAGACGTCCGCGGCCTCGCCCACGAGGACCTCGACATCGGCGACGCGACGGCGGTGACCGAGCTCCTCGACGGGCTCCGGCCGCGCCTCGTCGTCAATACGGCGGCCTTTCATAACGTGCCGCGCTGCGAGACCGAGCCGGAGCGCGCCTTTGCGCTGAACGCGATCGCGCCCTGGCACCTCGCGCGCACCTGCCGGGAGCTCGGCGCGCGGCTCGTGCACGTCAGCACCGACTACGTGTTCGACGGCGCGAAGCAGGCGCCCTACGTCGAGAGCGATCGTCCGAACCCGCTGAACGTCTACGCCGCCTCGAAGCTCGCCGGCGAGTACGCCGTGCTGAACGCCGGCGGCGAGCACCAGGTGGTGCGCTCCTCGGGCCTCTACGGCGTCCGGCCGTGCCGGGCGAAGGGCGGGAACTTCATCGACACCATGTTCAAGCTCGCCGCGGAGCGGGACGAGGTGCGGGTGGTGGACGACGAGATCCTGACGCCCACCTTCACTGCCGACCTGGCCGCGCAGATCCGGGTGCTCGCGCTCGAGGGGCCGCCCGGCCTCTACCACGCGACCAACCAGAGCAGCTGCTCGTGGTACGAGTTCGCGTGCGCCATCTTCGAGCTCGGGGGCCTGCGGACGCCGCTCCGGCCGACGACCGTCAAGGAGTTCGCCTCGCCGGTTCGCCGGCCCTTCTACTCCGTGCTCGACAACGCGGCGCTCGCGGCCGCGGGTCTCGACCGGCTGCGGCCCTGGCGCGATGCGCTGGCCGACTACATGGCGCGCCGTCTCCGGGCGCGCGCCGCGGCGACCGGGACCGCGTCCTGACCGCGTCGCCGGGATACGATGAACCGCCGCGCGTGGCCCGCTCCGGCACGGCGGCGCCGCTGATGCGCGTCGACGACGTCCAGGGCCTCGTCCGCGACCTAAAGGCCTACCGCTCGAACTGGGAAGAGCCGGCCACGCGGGCCTGGCTCGTCGAGGGCGCCATCCCGCGGCTGCTCGCGACGCTGGAGATGCTGCCCGAGGGCGGGCGGGAGAGCCGCCTCCTCGAGCTCGGGTCGGCGCCGTTCTTCACCTCGCTCTGCCTCGACCGCATGTGGCCGGGCCAGGTGACGCGCGCCAACTACGACGGCACGCCCGAGAAGCGCGGCTCCCAGCGGCTGCTCAACGTCGAGGGCGGCGCCGATCGCGTCTACGAGTACGACCTCTTCAACATCGAGACCGACGAGTTCCCGTACGCCGACGAGACCTTCGACGTCGTGCTGTTCTCCGAGCTGATCGAGCACCTCGCGCTCAATCCGGTGTGGGCGCTCAGCGAGATTCATCGCGTGCTGAAGAAGGATGGGCACGTCGTCATCACGACGCCCAACGCGCTCTCGCTCGAGCGGCTCGCGTCATATCTCACGGGCGGCAGCGAGATGGTGGACAAGTACATGCCGCTGCGGGGTTACGGAACGCGCCACAACCGCGAGTACAAGCCGGCGGAGATGCGGGAGCTGCTCGAGTCGACCGGGTTCGACATCGATGCGCTGGTGATCCGCGACCTCGGAGCGTTCCCATGGTACCAGCGCGTCCGCCGCGCGGTGGCGAAGGTGATCCTTCGGTTCTGGTCGCGCCAACCGCGGGACACCCACATCTTCGTGCGCGCGCGCCGTCGCGATCCGTTCCGCTGGCATTTCCCGGACAAACTCTACGACGACATGTCGATGTACGCGCTGCTGCGTCATCCGTGGGTCGAGATGGGCGTGAACGACGAGATCCAGTGCGGCCCCGGCTGGGACGCGCTCGAGGACTGGCGCGAATGGGGCGGCTACATCCGGCGCGCGCGCGGCAAGCTGCTGCAGGCGCTGCGCATGCCGGCGACGGTGTACCTGCGCGGGCAGGAAGGGGCGCGGCGTGCCGTCGCGCGCGTCCGGGTGACGGCGGATCCGCCGCGGCCCACGGTCGGCGTGCGGCTGCGCGTCGTACCGTTCCACGGCGACGAGCGGCTCGGCGAGCGAGCCGTCGAGGTGCAGCCGGC
>VBKG01000485.1 GCA_005879585.1 Deltaproteobacteria bacterium
CTCGTCGTCCACGGCGACCGCGACGTCCTCATTCCGGTCGAGAACGCGCGCGTGCTCGCGGCGACGATCCCGGGCGCACGGCTGCACATCGTCGAGGGCGCGGGCCATGGGTACCCGGCGCAGGACCCCGTCGGCGTGCACCAGCTGGTGACCGACTTCTTCCACGCGCAGGGCGAGGAGCGACGACCGGCGGCGTCGGCAAGTCGTTGACGCGTTTCCGTGACACTGTAGTGCGCGCGGATCCGGACGAGCCCGATCTGCTCCTGCGCGAGCATTCCGGGTCCGCGCCGAACCGTCTTCGCGCTTTCTCGTGAGCTGCTCGGTACTGCTCGAAATATGCAGCCCTCTGTTCGGGAGAGTCTGATGGCTGATAGTCGGTAAGAAACCTCTGACGCTGCAACCTCGGCAACGAAATGCCATGACCTGGATCGCCGACCTCGAGCCCTGCGGCTACTTTGGCCGCGGGTACGCGACGAACCTGATCGCCGTCGGCTGGCTGGAGCAGGTATATCCCTATCCGCGGGGGAGGCTTAGCGACGCGCTCTATGCCCGCCACCTCGTAACCGATGACGCAAGGGAGCGCCGCGTGTCGGGATAAAAGCCGAGGCGGGCCATCAGGCGGCCGCGTAAATCGCGGGGGCCGGCAGCTCCGCCGTCGACGTCAGAAGCCGACCCGGAGACGGGTCATGATGCCGTTGTCGTGGTCGAACGGCATCATCGGGGCCTGCGACGTGCGCTCGTAGTTCAGCTGGATGCTGACGCGCGAGTCGAGCGCCCAAGTCACACCCGCCTCGGTCCGCCTGCTGAACGTGAACGGCGTCCCGTACTTCTGGCCGCTCAGGCTCAGTCGGCGCGCGGGCGGCGCCAGCGTCGGCGGGGAGGCCAGGAAGGCAGCGGCGCTGTTGCCGGCGGCCAACTGCTGCGGCTGCGAAGCCGGCGCCGGCGCACCGGCGGCATGGCGCTCGGCGGCGGCGATCCGGGGCGCGGCACTCACCATCGCCCCGACGAGGATCAGCATCAGTCCGTGGTTCTGCACGATGGGCGGCGGATATAGGCGGATGTGGCGCGGAGCGCAACTCGCACATACCCGAAGGGAGAGGCTTGTCAGTGACGTCGATGGCGCCGCGCGACGCGGGGCCTGGGGGCGCGGGGCGGACTTCGAAGCGCGCGCGGTCCACAGTGTCCCGGGCAAGCCTGTCCCGTACCGGGCGAATGTAGCCTCGAGAGTGCTTCTAGCGCGCGGCGCCTTCGTGCCCGCCGTGGCCTGACGCGCGCGAGCGAGGCGCGACGGCCGACGGCGCGAGAGCCGCTGAATCCCGTTCGCCGAGCGCCGCTGCGAAGACCTCGTGGACTTCCTCCGCAAGCTGCTCGATCGGCTTTTCGGCAAAGCTCGCAAAGGCGATCTCGTCGAGCACGCGGATGCGGATCGCATGCCGGCCGCGGAGCACGAAGCCGTGCTTCGGAAGCGCGCGCGACGTCCCCTCGACGATGATCGGCAGGAGCGGAACCCGCGCCCGCTGGGCCAGCACGAAGGCGCCCGGCTTGAACGCCTTCAGGCGCCCGTCCGGCGAGCGCGTTCCCTCGGGGAACATCATGATGGGGCTGCCCTCCGCGAGCGTCCGCTCGCAGGCACGCATCATCTCCGCGACGCTCAGGGAATCGCCGCGGCGGAGCTTGATGTAGCCGTTGAGGGCCATGTTCCACCCGATGCAGGGTATGCGGAACATCTCGATCTTCGACACCCACTTGAAGTGCACGAAGAGGCGGAAGAGGACGAGGATGTCGAGGAACGATTGATGGTTCGCCACCATCACGTAGGGGACGCCCGCGCGGATCCTCTCGCGGCCGTCCACATGGACCCGCCAGGCGGGATTCACCCAGGTGTAGAGCGATGCCCACAGGCAAGTGAAGCGGTGAAGGACGACGCGCCGCCGGTCGACGAGGACGGTCGTCGCCCAGATGATGACCGCGACGGGGAACAGGAGCAGCGAGCTCACGGCGATGAACGTCCAGAAGAGGAGCGAGCCGACGCGGGCGAGCACCGGTGCTTGTTATCACGCGACCCGGCTGGCTCCCAGCGAGAACCTACTTGCGCTTCCTGCCGCTCCTGACCCGCTTGTGACCGGACTTGCGTTCCTGCTTCTTGCGCGCCTTGTGCTTGAGCGAAGCGCGCAGGCGGGCGGTCTTTCTCTTCTTCTGCGCCATGGTTGTCACCACGGCCCGCTTGGTTCAGCGGTCCCCGCTCCGCCGACCGCCACGGCCCGCCGTGTGGGCGGGTGTCGGACCGCGGCCGTGCGTACCGCCTCCCTCTGCTCCGGTCGACCCGGAATCCTCCGCGAGTATCTCGATCGCGCCCGCGTCGACGAGCTTCTTGAGCCCCGGGTGGTCGATGTCGTGCGCGGATATCTGTCCGCTTTTCCGGGGGCCCAGATGCAACGTCTTGCCGCGAGGCAGGGGGATGCTCAGCGGTTTCCCGGTCTTGTTGGTGACGGCCGCCATGGTTGGCTCCTCTCACCGCACGCGCTTACCTTCTGTTCTTCCCCGGAGCCTGCTTGGGGTGGCTGTAGGTGTCTTGCTTCGACTTCGCTTCGGCCGTGCCCTGGGCCTTTGCGGCGCTTTTCTGCTTCTGGCCGCGCTCTTTCGACTTGGGTGACTTGTCGCCCACGAGTGCCTCCATTCGATGGCTGAGGCCACCGGCGCGACGATGGCAGTCGCGCCATCAAAGGGCAAGTGGAGCAGCAACGCTGACCGCGGACGCGACCTCCACCCGACAAGTGCCGCCGGCGTAC
>VBKG01000486.1 GCA_005879585.1 Deltaproteobacteria bacterium
GCGTCACGGCGTCCGCGCGTTCCACGCGGCGAGCCACGCGGCCGTGCGCGGCGCGCGCGCCGGTGTCCGGCGAAGCTCCGCGCCGAGGCGGGCCAGGTCGCTGCCCTCGTCGACGTCGTACCATGCCTCGGTGAGCGCGACGCCGAGGCCGCGTTCGGCGGCACGCGCGAGCAGCGCGCGGAGGGCGCCGCCCGTGCCGAGGCCGTCGGCGGCGAAGAGCCCGCCGTGCGCGCGCCTCGCGCCGGCGAGGTAGTAGCCGCCGTCCTCGGTCGGTCCCACCACGAGGTCGTGGCGGGCGACCAGAGGGAAGGCGCCGGCGAGCGTGTCGGGCGGAAGATGGGGCGTGTCCCCGTTGAAGGCGATCACGCGCCGGCAGCCGTCGCCGACGAAGAGCCGGAAGACCGAGTCGAGCCCCGCGGCGAGCCCGTCGCCCTCTTGCTCGACCACCTCGACGTCCAGCCAGCGCGCGACGTCAGCTCCATCGCCACGCGGGCAGACGACCGCGATGCGCGGCACGCCCGTCTGGCGCGCGAGCGCCACCGTGTCCTCGATCAGGCAGCGATAGAGAGCGACGAGCGCGTCTGGGGGAACGGCCGGTTCGAGACGGGTCTTCACGCGGCCGGCGCACGGCGCCTTCGCCATGATGACGAGCGCGCAGTCGTGGAGGGGATCGGCCATCAGGGCGGGACGGCTGGTGCGCGGAAGCGATGCTTCACGATACCACCGAGGATCCCCCACGCTGCGCCGAGCGTGCCGCGGACGGTGCCGCTGATCTTCGAGCGGCCGAGCCGCGGGTGGTAGCTCACTGGGACCTCGACGATCCGGGCGCCACGCCGGGCCGCCTTGACGATCATCTCGACTGGCCAGCCGTACGTGGCCTCACGCAGGTCGAGGGACTGCAGGAGGTCCTGGCGTGCGGCACGAAACGGTCCCAGGTCGGTGAGCGCGACGCCGCAGAGCACGCGGATCATCGCAGCTGCGAGACGGTTGCCGGCCACCGCATGCCACGGCATCGCGCCCGGCCTGCGCGTCCCGGCGAGCCGTGAGCCGACGACCAGGTCGGCGACGCCGGCGCGGAGCGGGGCCAGCAGCCGCGGCATCTCCGCGGGCCGGTCGCTGTAGTCGCCGTCGAGGAAGACGACGACGTCGGGGCTCGCGACGTGCGCGAGGCCGGTGAGACAGGCCCGCCCGTAGCCACGCCGCGGCTCGCGCACGACGCGGGCGCCGGCCCGCGCGGCGATCTCCGGCGTCCTGTCCGTCGAGTCGCTGTCGACCACCACGACCTCGGTCACGTCGGCAGCGGGAATGTCGGCGAGGACGAGTCCTATGGATGCGGCCTCGTTGTAGGTCGGGATCACGACCGAGACGCGCACCGTGGGCTCACCAGAGAGGGGCACGCCGCGACCACCATCGGGACGAGAAGCTCCCAGATCCACGCGGTCCCCCACTCCGACACCCAGAGGCTCGTGAGGAAGCCGAACGCGGCGAGCGCGACGGCGCGGCTCGCAAGACCCAGGACCAGGAGGACGCCGAAGCCGAGCTCCGCCGTCGCCTGCAGCGGTGCGACAATCGCGGCGTGCCCGGCCATGAAACCCATGACCGCCTTCCACGCGAGCGGGGCGCTGCCCTTCTCGATGTAGTAGCGGATCAGGCTCGCATAGCCCTCGGGCGTGTAGAGGCCCTTGCCGAGGTTCTCGAAGAACACCCACACGAACATCGCCCCGAGCATGAGGCGGAGGATCGCGAGCAGCGTCAGCGGTTCGGCCGCGGGGGCGCGCATGGCGCTCAGGATACCTCGCTGCCGAACACCGTCGTGCAGGCACTGCCCGCCTTCGGGAACTCGCGCCGGCTGCCGGCATGTGCAGCGAGGATCGGCAGGGGCCTGCCGTTCACGAACGGGCAGAACTGGTCGGGGCGGTCGAGCCCCCCTCGCAGCACCCGGCGGCTCGGGCAGCCGCCGTGGCACACGTCGACCAGCGGGCAGGTGCGGCAGACGTCGGGGAGCGCGTCGAGCTCGGTGAACACCGGCGAGCGGACGATCGACGGCCCGAGGACGTCGAGGTCGGCGAGGCCGAGAGACCGCTTCGGCCAGTAGACGCACGGGAGGACCTCGCCTCGTGGCGTCACGCGCACCGTCGTCGAGCCGCAGCCGCCGGCCCGCTCACCGACGGCGAGCACCGCCCGCACGATCGGCTCCGTGCAGGCGGCGAGCGGCGCCGCCTCGAGGAGCAGGCGAAAGCCGCTCCAGAACTCGTCATAGGAGAGCGAGAAGGCGTCGGTCTTGACCGCCTGGTAGACGTTGACACGAAACGCCGCCCCCCGCGTGATGGCGAGGCGCGCTAGTGCGGGAAGGCGGTCGTAGTTCGTGCGCATCATGACCGCGACGATCGTCACCGCGACGCCGAGCCGTTGCGCACGCTCGGTCTGCTCGAGGACCAGCCGCCAGTTCCCGGGGCCGCGCCACGCGTCCTGCTCGGCCTCGGTCGGGAAGTCGAGCGACAGCTCGAGGTCGTGAAGCCAGCCGAGCTCGTCGTCGTCCAGGACGGCCGCGCTATGGCCATTCGAGGTGAGCGTGGTGACGATGCCGCGCGCCCGGAGCTCACGGAGGATCTCGCTGAACTCGGGGTGCAGCGCGTTCTCCCCCGTCCCGAGGTTCACGGCGCGAATCGGGAGGCGGTCCGCGACGCGGCGCACGTTGGCGAGCGAGAGATGGTCGACGCGCTCCGTGTCCCGGTAGCAGTGCGCACAGGCGAGGTTGCAGTCGTTCGTGAGTCCGAGACCGACGGCGAAGCCCGGGGCGCCGTCCGTCACCGCGGCACCTCGTCGAGCCGGGCCGCTTCGTGCGGCGCCATTCGCCGAAAGCGGAGCTCGGTATGCGGTGGCTCGGCGTAGACCATCCGGTTGCCGTACGTTTCCTCACGGGTGAGCCGTTCCGGCCAGGGCGAATCGACGTGGGCGTCGAGGATCTTTTGATCGCGGGTCTCGGCTGGGTACGGCACCCAGAGGGCGACAGCGTCGGGGGCTCGGCCGACGTCCCGCAACTGGACGCGATACTCGAGCTCGTAGCGCGCGGTGCTCTTCCAGAGGTCAGGGCGCTGCACCGTGGCTGACGCAAGCCCAGCCGTCCCGAGCGCGAGTGCGGCCACGGCGAATCTTCCCGACCAGCACGGCATTATCAGGTTCCCCGATCATCATCACGTCCGAAGTTCCTCGTCGAGCCCGTCCGGCTCCGTCGTCAACCAGGGTCACCGGACGTCCGCTGTTCGGAAGCCAGTCTGTTGTTCATTGCGCGTTCATCCAAGTATCTGACCCCGTGAGCTTGACGGACACATCGGAAAAGAAGACCCGCAGCGGCTTGCCGTCCGCCGTCCCGCGGTGGTCCAGTGAGACAAGGAGCGGGCCGGCTTTCTTGTAGTCCCCCCACCTCGCGACCACCACACTCGGCTTTTTGCTTCCGCCGCGGTGGTAGATGAATTCCTGGATTCGGTGGTCGGCGCCGACGTATAGTTCCCACGTGTCGCCAGGCGTGTAGCCACCCTCCGGAGGATATTTCACCAGGACGCGCTCGGCGGAACCCTTCCCCAGCGGCAGTTTGTGCATGCCGGTATCGTCCACTTTGGCGCTGCCGTCCCATGAAACATGAAGGGGGAAGAGCAGCCAATACTGATCGTTGATGAAGGCCGGGTCGATTTCGTCCTGCACGACGGCAGGTTGGCTGCCGAGCTGAGAGCGCAGGTACGTAAGCTTCACCGGCTTGCCCGCCTTGTCTTTCCCCTCGTAGGAGACCTGGTCGGTCTTGGGCTCCCAGACCCACGTTCGAGAGAGTTTGACCCCGGAGAAGTCGGCGTTGAACGTATAGCGGATACCCTCGATGTGCCCGAACGAATCGAGG
>VBKG01000487.1 GCA_005879585.1 Deltaproteobacteria bacterium
TCCAGTCGGCCGCGACGGTCTGCCGGGCGTCGGCCGGTGACTGCGACGTGGCGGAGAACTGCACGGGTAGCAGTGCGAGCTGTCCGATCGACCACTTCAAGTCGGCAGACATCGTCTGCCGCCCATCGGCGGGTGCCTGCGACGTGGCAGAGAACTGCCCCGGCGATGGCCCGAATTGTCCGCCCGATGGCTTCCAGCCGTCGACCCTGGTCTGCCGCCAGGTGTTCTGTCCCGGCGACGGCGGCGCTTGTCCGTAACCCGTGGCCTTGGAGGGGAAGCGAGTGGGAGCGTTGATGGACTCCCATTCGCTCTTCCTCGATTCTCGTTCCACACCGCGCCGGAGACGCAGCGCGGCTGGGACGCCTCGGATGCGGCGATGAAGGCGGTCGTCGAGAAGGACGGCCTCGCGCGCCACCTCCTCTGGAAGGGGACGGCCAACGTGCAGAGCGCCCATCCGCTCGCCTCGTGCCGCATGGGCGACGACCCCGCCACCTCGGCGCTCGACGACCGCCACGCCGCGGCGCTGCTCCTCCGCCGCGCGGCCGAGTTCGGCCTTCCGGCGCGCACGCACGTGCCCCCGCCCGGCACCACCGATGCGTTGCGCCGCCGTCGCTGCGTCCATCCCGCGTAGCGTCGTTCGCCGCGTTCGTGGTAGCGACGGGGCATGGCCGTCGACCCGCAAGCCGTCGCCCAGTCCATGCCGTTCGCGCGCGCGCTCGGCATCGAGGTGACGGCGGCCGTCCCCGACGAGGTCCGTGGCGGTCTCGACTGGACGCCGGAGCGCTGCACGACGGGTGGCGTGCTCCACGGCGCGGCCCTCATGGCGCTCGGCGACACGCTCGGGGCGATCTGCGCCTTCCTGAACCTGCCGGCGGGCGCCGCCACGACCACGATCGAGTCGAAGACGAATTTCTTTCGGGCGGTGCGTGGCGGCCGCGTCGAGGCCGTGACGCGGCCGCTGCACGTCGGGCGGCGGGTGATCGTCGTGCAGACCGACGTCACTGAGCCGCGCGGGATAGGTGTCGGCGTCGTTCACGCGAAACCCGAACGTGCACGAGTCGCCCAGCGTGAGGATGCGCAGGCCCGTCCGTTCGACGGGAACCGCCGGCGACCGGAACCCCCGATGGTCCGTGTGAATCGTCCAGCGCAGCGGTCCGTCGCGGACCCGGAAGGCGCTGTTCTCTACCTGCAGGTGACGAGGACCGCGCGGGCGACGACTTCCAGCCCGGCGAGCGCCAGCACGGCGAGGGGCTGAACGCGTGCCCGTGGCGCTGGGACCGGTCGGTCCTTGACTGAGCGCACGTTCATGATGTAGCCACATACACATGCACAGGACGCAGCTTCTGCTGCCGGCCGAGCTGCGGCGCCGCGCGGCGCACGCGGCCCGGGCGCGCCGGATGTCGCTCGGGGGCCTGGTCCGCGAGGCGCTCACGGAGTACCTGGCGCGCACACCGGCGGCGCCGTCGTCGGATGTGATCGAAGACGTGCTGCTCGCGGACGCCTTCGACGACCCGGAGCCCGACCGCCACCTCTCCTCCGACGTCGACCACTACCTGTACGGTGCGCCGCGACGGTCAAGACGGAGACGATGACCTCGCGGGCGGTCTTCGTCGACACCGGGGCATGGGTCGCGCTCCGCTACCGGCGCGACTCCCGTCACACCACCGCGCGGACGCTGCTGGAACGGTTGCACACCGACGGGCTGGGCTTGGTCACGACGGAATGGGTTCTCGCCGAGACCGTCACGTTGCTGAAGGCACGGGGCGCTGTCGACCATGCGATCGCCCTCGGCGAGGCGATGCAATCGGGGCAGCTCGGGCTCTTCGTCGAAAGCACGCCGGATCGGCGGCGGAAGGCGTGGCAGCTCTTCCGCCGCTATCGCGCCCGCGCGGTCGGCTACGTCGATTGCACGAGCTTCGCCATCATGGAGGAGCTCGCGCTTCGGAGCTACTTCGGGTTCGACGACGACTTCGCCAAGGCCGGGTTCGTGGCCTACGGCTGAGGCGCCGCGCGCTCGCGCGGTGCCGGCGCGCCGAGGAACTTCCGTCGCCAGCCCGAGCCGAAGAGGTCGAGCGCCCGACGGAAGAGCCGCACCTTCCCGGGCGTGATCGGCCACCAGTTGATCTCGCTGTTCATCCCGAAGCGGTCGATGACGACGGCCTGCTTGACGCAATACTTGCGAATGCCGTCCGGGCCGTGGCGGTGGCCGACGCCGCTCTCCTTGATGCCGCCCATCGGCACCTCGGTGACGGCGAAGTTGACCATCACGTCGTTGACGCAGACCGCGCCCGACTGGATGCGGCGCGCGATCCGGGCGCCGCGGGCGCTGTCCCTGGTCCACACGCTCGCGTCGAGGCCGTAGCGCGAGTCGTTGGCGAGGCGGATGGCCTCCTCCTCGTCGCGCACGCGCATGATCGGGATCACAGGACCGAACGTCTCGTCGCGCATGATGTCCATATCGTGGGTCACGTCGACCAGCACCGTCGGCTCGAAGAAGAGCCCCGGCAGGTCGGGACGACGCTTTCCGCCGGCGAGGACGCGGGCGCCGCGCGCGACCGCGTCCTGCACGTGGCGCTCGACCTTCTCGATCTGCGGCGGGAACGTCATGGAGCCGACCTCGACCGGCCCCGCCTCGGGTGGGCCCTGCCGGACGCGCTTCACCTTGTCGACCACCTTCTGCACGAAGTCGTCGTACACCGGCGCCTCGACGTACACCCGCTCGACGGAGGTGCAGACCTGGCCGGCATTGACGAGCCCGCCGTAGACGCACGCGTTGGCGGCGCGCTCGAGGTTGGCGTCGCCGAGGACGATCATCGGATCCTTGCCGCCGAGCTCGAGCGTCGTCGGCTTGAGCAGCTGGCCGCAGCGCGCCGCGACCTTGCGGCCCGTCTCGACGCTCCCCGTGAAGCAGATCATGTCGGCGAGCTCGATCAGGTGCTGGCCGGTGTCGCCGTAGCCGAAGACCGTCTGGAGGAGCCCCGCCGGCAGTCCCGCGGCCTCGGCCAGCTCGCAGCCGACGCGCGCGCTCCCCGGCGTGACCTCCGACGGCTTCAGCACGACCGCGTTGCCGGCCATGAGCGCGGGGATGGCCTCGCCGATGGTCAGGCTGAACGGGAAGTTCCACGGTCCGATGATGCCGATGACGCCGTGCGGGTGATAGCTCGTGTAGGCGCGCTTGCTCTTCATCAGGTGGGGGCGCGCCTTCTCGTCTGCGAGGTAGCGCGACGCCCGCCGGCTCCAGAATCCGATCCCATCGCACACGATGAACAGCTCGTTGGTGAAGACGTCGTGCCGCGGCTTCCCGGTCTCGGCGGAGACGACATCGGCGATGCGCTCCTTGCCGTCGACGAAGGCGTCGCGGACCCGCCGGAGGACGCGCGCACGCGCCGCGAAGTCGAGCGCCGCCCAGCGGGCCTGCGCCTCCCGCGCGCGGGCGACTGCGGTGGCCACCGCCTCGCGGTCGGCGACCGGGTACTCCGCGACGCGCGCGCCGGTGGCGGGACTGTGGATCTCGATCGTGCGCCGGACGAGCGGCTCCTCGACGGGCCTTGCACCCTGGGCCATGGGAGCACCTCCTCGGCGCCACCGTAGGGGAAGTCCACGTACTGGGTCAACGTCCTGTGCTGAACATCGTTATCTTCGGTGCGACGGAAGTCGCCCCTTACGCAAGTGCCGTGAAACCCGCCGCCGCGAAATCGTCGCGGTCGAAGGTGAACGCCTGCTGCAGGCTCATGGCGTGCATGAGGGCGAACGACGCGCAGTCCGTCGCCTCGCGCGTGTCGTCGCCGACGTCCACGACGCGACACCAGCGGGTTTGCATGAGTCGCCGTCCCGAAAGCGAGGACGCCTATGCC
>VBKG01000223.1 GCA_005879585.1 Deltaproteobacteria bacterium
AACCTCCGCGTCCGACTCGGTGTTCCCGGTCTGGTCGCTCTTCGGCCCCGATGGCGCGTCCGTGATCCCTAACTGCGGGGGGCGCTGTCAGTCCTCGCTGCAATCGGGGGGCACCTTCACCGTCGAGGTCGTTGACCTCTTTGGCTTCGGCACGGGCCCGTACGTCATCGACCTGGAGGCCATCTCGGCGACCTTCAACGGCGAACCGAACGGCCCGCCCACGCCCACCTGCACTCGCGGCGGCGACGGCACCCAGCCGATCGGGTGCGGGGAAACCAAGTCGGGCCGGATCGACAGCCGGGGCGAGACGGACACGTTCACGTTCACCGCTCGACCGGACGAGGTAGTCAGCATCACCGCCGCCCCCGTTGCGGCAGACTCGGCGATCCACCTTCTCGCCTGGTCACTCTTCGGCCCAGATGGCACGTCTGTCGTGGATTCGTGCGCAGGTCAGTGCCAGTCCGGACCTCTTCCATCCCCGGGGGGGACCTTCACCATCGAGGTGTTCGACCAGTTCCAGACGGGCACGGGTAGTTACAACCTGAGCCTGGAAGCGGTTTCCGCCACCTTCGATGGCGCCTCCAACGGGCCGCCGAATCCCGTCTGCGCCCGGGGCAGTGACGGTACCCAGGCGATCGCCTGTGGGCAGGCCCTGTCGCGGCGGATCGACGCACCAGGGGAGACCGATACTTTCACCTTCACCGCCCAGACGGGGGAGATGGTAAGCATCAGCGTGCTTCCGGTCCCTTCGGGATCGTCCAGCCCCGCCTGGGAGCTTTTCGCGCCGGATGGAACGTCGCTGACGCTCAGCAACGGCTCGGCGCAGTGCACCGGTACGTGCCAATCAGCACCTCTTCCCGCGCCCGGTGGAACCTTCACCATCAAGGTCTCCGGCGGCGAGCTCCCCGGCGACACCGGGGTGTACCGGATCGCTCTGCGGTTCTTGGTGAACGAGTGCTCCTGCCTCACGGCGTCGGCCTGCGACGACGGCGACGTGTGCAACGGGGTGGAGATCTGTGAGAACAACGTCTGCAAGAACGGTACTCCGTTGGACTGTGACGACCACAACCCGTGCACCGTCGACACGTGCGACCCGACCGCCGGGTGTCAACACGTCTCAACCGCTACCTGCTGCGGCAACGGCGTCCTGGAAGCCCCCGAGCAATGCGACCGCGGTGCCCTCAACGGGGCCGCGGGATCCTGCTGCCGGGCCAACTGCACCCTCCGACCCGCCGGTCAGATCTGCCGTCCCCAGGTCACATTCTGCGACGCTCAGGAGGTCTGTAACGGAGAGAGCGCGGACTGCCCGGCCGACGGCTTCGCGATAAACGGCACACCGTGCAACACGGCCGATCCCTGCACAGTCAAGGACGTCTGCCAGGCAGGCGCATGCACGGGCGGGATCCGCGTGTGTGCCCTCGACGCGAGGTCGCCCTGCCACGAGCCGGGATTGGGCTGCGAAGTGGTCCGGACGCCACCCGTCCGCATCGACGTGCGGTGCCAGGTGAACCGCGTGGAGCTCCGGATCGGTGAGCGCGGCGGATTCTGCGAGGCGACCGCATTCGTGAGTCCCGACGAGGGGAACGGCGCTGCACGCCCGGCGGCACGCGCCGACGGCGTTCCGGCCGCCATGGTTCCGGCCGCTGACGACCAATGCGCCGGCCAGCCTCAATTCACAGACAGGCGCCGCCAGCATCTGGACAAGGCGGGACGGGCAACCTTCTCGTTGAAACTCAACAAAGCGGCTCGGAAACGGCTCCGCGAGTCGGCCGTCCCGCTGACCGTCAACGTGTGCGGGACCCTCGGGCTCCCTCAGCGGAACCCCATCACGCTGAAAGAGGTGGTGAGGATCGCACGGGGTCGGCAAGGCTAGAAGCTGACCTCCAGGCCGGCAGTCGGCACGACCTCGGGGCATAGGAATCGAATAGGGCCCAGTTAAAGGTTCAATCTCCCCTATCAGACTTTGGCGCCTGCGGCGCCGACCACCGTCTTCCGGAGCTGAAATTAGCGGCGAATACACATGCAGGCTCGTTGCCGGGATGACGCTGCGGTTGCGGAGGTCGTGAATGCGGGTCGGGCCGAGGTAGCACACAGTCCCTGCAGCGCCGAGACCCGGGACTACTTCTGGACGTGATGGTCGGCGTCAGACGCCCGGTGAACCAACCGGCGATTCCAGAAGTAGTTGTAGCGCTCGTTGCTGGTGAACCGCGGCTGCCATGGTTCCTTCGTCCCGAGGATGAGCCCCCCGATGAAATGGTGGTAGTCGATCCTCGCCGGACAGCCGTAGCAGATGTGCTGTTGCTCCTCGGGACTTGCTTCGTAGTGAGCGAACAAGCGACGCGCGAGACGGAAGCGCTCGCCGTTCCAGACCTCGCGGAACGTCGCAGCGCCGGAACCCCCGTCTGCGGCGATGCGGCCCATGTCGTCCTCGCGGTAGAAACTCCCGCGGCACGGGGCCATGCTGCCGTCGGCGTACACGACGGCGGTGTGGTAGAGCGTGTAGCAGGGGATCGGCCAGACATGCTCGTGCGGTATCACGCGCTCGTCGGGGTCCCAGTCCCGCCCGAACACCCTGCCGCGTGAGAAGTGGAACTCGACGCCGACGTCGTTCGCCATCCGGCGCGCGGCATCGATCTCGTTCCAGTTGTGCGCGAACGTGTGGTAGCCCCAGATGATTCGCGGCGTCTCCGATCCGAGCCGCCGCTTCGCGTCCACCATCAGCCGGCAGTTGCGAAGCACGAGATCCAGGTTGCCGTGGACGCGGTACTGCTCGTACGTCGTCTGCCTGGCGCCGTCGACCGAAACCCCCATCACCTTCAGGCCCGAACGAACGAGTCGCTCGGCCTGCGCCGCGTCGAAGGGCACGCTGAAGTTCGTGCAGAACGTGGTCGAGAGGCCCCGGGCGCTCGCCTCAGCGATCATCGTCGGCAGATTCTTGTTGAGGAGCGGCTCACCCCAGTTGTGGAACTCGATCTGCCAGAGGTGGTTTCCGAGCTCGGCGAGCAGCCGCCGGAAGAACGCGAGCGACAGCGTCGCGCGTGGCCGACTGACCTCGCCGGCACCGGTGAAGCAATGGGGGCAGGCGAGATTGCAGGCGCCGGAGGCTTCGATGCAAAGTCGCAGCGGATAGCTTCGCAACGAGGTCCGGTAGCGCTTCCACTCCCAGGTGACACGCCAGAGGTTGATGAGGCGCCGAACGCTCGGCGTTGCCCTCTCGAACTCTGCTGGGGCCCCCAGCCGACCCACGAACCCGCGGCCGACCACGGCGAGATCGCCCGCGATCGCCCGCGCGCCCATTGCGACCCGCTTGGTCGAGGACCAAGGTTGCAGCGTGATCACCGGTATAGGCGAACGCGCCGCTTGCGCGCAACGCGAGAGATTAGCCCGCGTCGCGGTGGCGGCGGTCGCGGCTACGCCCTAGGGAGCGCCCGCGCGACCTTCTGGCAGCCGTGAGTGAACGCCCGTTGCACCTTGTCCAGGTCGGCGTCGGTCAACATTTCGCATGGGAACGCGACCCGGACCGGCAGGACGCCACGTTTGATCGTCTCCCGGGCGAAGATGATACGTTGCTCGTGGAGGCCGAGATGACCGACCGGCGTGAAATCCAGGTCCATCCGAGCGGCCAGACCGACGCCGCGCCCGGTCAGGCCAGCAGCCGCCGAGGCGTCGTTGAAGATCTTCCGCAGCTTCTCGCCCTTTCGCCTGACGTCGCCCGCCACGTCGTGATCGCGGTAGTAGTGGAGACACGCCCGCGACACCGCGAGCGCGACCGAATCGTGCTGGAAGGTCATCCCGTAGAAGATTTTATTGACGTACTCCATGACGTCTTTCCGCCCCATGAGCGCGCTCAGGGGCAGGCCGTTTGCGAGCGACTTCCCGGCGCACGTCAGGTCCGGTGTGACGCCGTAGACCGTCTGCGCGCCGCCGCGATGCATGCGGAACGCGGTGATCATCTCGTCGAAGATCAAGAGCGCGCCGTGCTTGTCGGCGATCCGGCGGACGGCCTGCAGGTATCCCTCCTGCGGAAGGTGGCGGTAGGCCGGCTCCATCATGATGGCGGCGAGATCATGGGAATGCTCGTCGGCGAGCGCCTCCAGCGCCGCGACGTCGTTGAACGGGAGGAACTGCTTCGTGTAGCCGGCGAAGCCGGGCACCATGCCCGGGAGTGGGCCCATGTCGGCGGCGAACCAGTCATGGTACCCGTGGAAGCCATGGCACAGAATGAAGTTCCGGCCCGTCGCGGCTCGCGCGACCCGCGCGGCGGCCGTGCAGGCATCGGAGCCGTTCTTGCCGAAGACCACCCGCTCGGCGCCGGGGAACAGCGACGTCAGCAGCTCCGCGACCTCGACCTCGTAGCGATGGAGCAGTGACGTGACGATCGGCGCACCGGCGTGCTGGAGAAGCGCCTCGCGTACGACCGGGTGATTGTGGCCGAGGAGCGTGGGGCCGACCCCAAGCTCGAGGTCGATGAACTCACGCCCGTTCTCGTCCCAGAGCCGCGCCCCTTCGCCCCGCGCGAAGTACCACGGCATGACGTCCCGCAGCGGCTCGTTGTTCCAGAGGAAGGGGGCCCAGGGCTGAGCCAGCACGGCCTCGGCCCGTCGGCGCAAGGCCTGCTCCCGATCCTCCCGACCGAGCCAGCGACCAAGCGTCGACGGCAGCATGCGGTGGCGCGTTACTGCCGAGTCGTTTCGGAAGTCAAGGGGAAAAGGATTCCGCCGCCCGCTGCAGCGGTCGCATTCTCGCGTCCGGCCGACCCGAGACAAGGTCTCGGGGTCGATCCTTTTCTTGCGCCCCTCCGGCACCGTCGGTAGACTCGCGCATGCTGGCAACTCCCACATCGTGTCGACGCTGGTGCACCCGTTGACGCGCTTCTTCTTCCACCTCGCAGGGTGACGGCGGCGTGCGCGTCGTCGTGAGTGGGGCCCGGCCGACCGGGCGCCAGCACCTCGGGAACTACCACGGCGCGCTCAAGAACTGGGTGCGCCTCCAGGGCGACTACCGCTGCTTCTTCTTCGTCGCCGACTGGCACGCGCTCACCACCGACTACGCGCGCCACGAGTCGATCGCCGACAACACGGTGGAGATGGTGCTCGACTGGCTGGCGGTGGGCCTGGACGTCGACCGGTCTGTCATCTTCCAGCAATCGGCCGTGCCCGAGCACGCGGAGCTGGCCCTCCTGCTCGGCATGCTGACCCCGGTGCCCTGGCTCGAGCGCAACCCCACCTACAAGGAGCAGCGCGAGCAGCTCACCGACCGGGACCTCTCGACCTATGGCTTCCTCGGCTATCCGGTCCTCCAGGCCGCCGACGTCCTCATGTACAAGGGGGAGGTCGTCCCGGTCGGCATCGATCAAGCGCCGCACATCGAGCTGACGCGCGAGATCGCGCGCCGGTTCAACGGGCTCTACGGGCCCGTGTTCCCCGAGCCGGCGACGCTGCTCACCGACACGCCGAAGATGGTCGGGACCGACGGGCGAAAGATGAGCAAGAGCTACGGGAACGCGGTGTACTTGACCGACGCGCCGGCCGACATCCATGGGAAGCTCGCCCGCATGGTGACCGACCCGCGGCGTGTCCGCCGCCACGACCCGGGCGACCCGAACGACTGTCCCGCGTACCAGTCGTTCCACCGCCATTACTGCACGCCGGAGGAGCTCCGTCACCAGGAGGAGGGGTGTCGCACGGCGGCCATCGGCTGCCTCGAGTGCAAGGAGATCATGATCAAGCACGTGCAGGCCGAGCTCGCGCCGATCCGCGCGCGCCGGGCGACGCTCCGGCCCGACGACGCGCGCGCCGTGCTCGCCGCGGGCAACGCGCGCGCCCGCGCGGTCGCGTCCGGGACGATGGCCGAGGTGCGGGCCGCGATGGGGCTCGCGTGACCGTACCCTGCACGGTTCGCCTGCCGATCTTCGAGGGGCCGCTCGACCTGCTGCTCCATCTGATCAAGCGCAACGAGGTCCAGGTGAGCGATATTCCGATCGCCACGATCACCGACCAGTACCTGGCGACGCTCGAGGAGCTGCCCGAGCTGAACCTCGATGGCGCCGGCGAGTACCTGGTGATGGCGGCGACGCTCGTCTACATCAAGAGCCGCATGCTCCTGCCCGTCCCCGAGGAAGAGGACGAGCCGGAGGACGACCCGCGGCACGAGCTGATGCAGCAGCTGCTCGAGTACCAGCGCTACCGCGACGTGGCCGTCGGCCTCGGCGAGCGTGCGGTCCTCGACCGCGACGTCTTCGCGCGCGACCCCGAGCGTCTCGGGCCTCCGCGCCCGGGCGAGCCGGCCGAGCCCGCGGTGCGGGATGCGAGCCTCGGGGATCTGCTCGACGCGCTGCGCGGCGTGCTGCGACGCCTCCGGCCGCCGCCGGTCCACGAGGTGCCACGCGAGGAGATCTCGATCGGGCAGGCCGTCGAGCGGGTGCTCGCGCGGTTCGCGGACGCGGAGGCCGTGGAGTTCGCCGCGCTGTTCGCGCCGGAGGCGACGCGCGCCGAGGTGATCGCGACGTTCCTCGCGCTGCTCGAGCTGATCCGGCTGCGGGTGCTGCGGGCGCAGCAGGCGGAGCGTTTCGGGGCAATCATGCTCACCCTGGCGGTCGCGACGGTTGCGGAGGCCGCGGGTCGCGTGCACGATCTGGGGCGGTGGAGTGGGGAGGAGGGGCAGCATGGAGACGGAGACCGCGATCGATAGCGAGTACCCCAACAGCAATGGACACGATCAGGCGGCGGCGCAGGTGGAGCTCGGCCGCCTGCCGGCACTGATCGAGAGCTTGCTCTTTGCCGCGGGCGCGCCGGTGGGGATGTCGCGCCTGGTCGAAGCCCTCGACGGGCCCGAGCGGCGCGAGGTCGCGGCGGCGCTGAAGGCGCTGACGGAGAGCTACGAGCGCGACGGCCGTGGCCTCCGGCTCGTCCAGGTGGCGGGCGGCTACCAGCTGCGCACTCCGCACGAGCACGCCCCCTGGGTTCGTCGGCTGCTGCGGGAACGGCCGCCGCGTCTCTCGCGCCCGATGCTCGAGACGCTGGCGATCGTCGCCTATCGGCAACCGTGCACCCGCGCCGAGATCGAGGCCGTCCGGGGTGTCGAGGCGGATGCAGTGCTGTCGACGCTTCTCGACCGGCGTCTCGTCCGCATCGTCGGCCGGAAGGACGCGCCCGGCCGGCCGTTGCTCTACGGGACCACGCGGGAATTCCTCGAGGTCTTCGGCCTGCCCGACCTGTCGGCACTGCCCACGCTGCGCGAGCTCGGCGAGGCCGAGATCCTCGGCAGCCCGGAGCTCGTCGTCGACGCGGCCGGCGTCCGGCCGCCCGCCGTGAACGACGAGGGCACCGAGCCCGACGGCACCGGCGCCGAGCCGCCGGGCGACACCGGCTGAGCGCTGCGCGAGCGCCTGCAGAAGATCCTGAGTACGGCCGGCATCGCCTCCCGCCGCGCCGCCGAGGTGCTCATCCGTCAGGGCCGCGTGACGCTCAACGGGGCGGTCGTACGCGAGCTCGGCGTCCAGGCCGACGCCGCGCGCGACGTGATCCTGGTCGACGGGGCGCGGCTGCCGCCGCCGGGCCCGCGACGCACCATCGTGCTCCACAAGCCGCGCGGCATCGTCTCGACGCAAGACGACCCGGAGGGCCGGCCGACGGTCCGGACGCTCCTCGGCGGCAGCGAGCGCCGCCTCTACCCGGTCGGACGGCTCGACGTGAACACCACCGGCCTGCTCCTCATGACGAACGACGGCAACCTCGCCGCGGCGCTGCTCCATCCGCGCGCGGGCGTCCCGCGCGTCTATCGTGCGAAGGTCCGGGGCGCGCCGGACGACCAGGCGCTCGTCCGCGTGCGCCGCGGGGTGCGGCTCGAGGACGGGAAGACGCTCCCCGCCGAGGTGCGGGTCCTCGAGAAGCGGCCGACGAAGACGTGGCTCGAGATCACCGTGCGCGAGGGGCGGAGCCGGCTCGTGCGTCGTCTGTTCGACGCCGTTGGCCACCCGGTCGAGAAGCTCGTGCGGGTACGCTTGGGCCCGCTCGTGCTCGGCACGCTGCCGCCGGGCGGCTGGCGTGACCTGACGCCGGGCGAGCTCCAGGCGCTCCGTCGGGCCGCCGGGCTCAGCCGCGGCGGCGCCGCGGCATCGGCACGGCCACGCCGAGCGCGCGGCACGTCACCCAAAAGCACGCCGCCGCGACCGGCATCGCCACCGCGAGCCGGAGGGCATGCCGGAGGGCGCCCGCGGGCGGCAGGTGCGCCGCCACGACGAAGTCGAGCCCGCCCGCGACCGCGGCCATGACGGCGGCGGCCAGCGCGATTCGGGCGAGCGCCACCGGCAGCCGGCTGCCGAGCGGTCCGACCCGGCGGCGGAGGACGACGTAGAGGAGCGCGAAGTTGCCGAGCGCGACGGCGGACGTCGAGAGCGCGAGGCCGACGTGGCCGAAGCCGAGGCGGCGGACGAACGTCCAGTTGAGCACGTAGTTCACCCCGATCGAGACGAGGCTCACGAGCATGGGCGTCCGCGCGTCGTCGAGCGCGTAGAACGCCGGCGCCAGCACCTTGATGCCCGCGTACCCGGCGAGGCCTGCGGTGTACGCGGCGAGCGCTTGCGCCGCGGCCGTGGTGTCGGCCGGCGTGAACCGCCCGTGCTCGTAGATGAGCCCGATCACCGGCACTGCGAAGAGCGCGAGGCCGGCGGCCGCGGGCAGGCACAGGAGCCCGACCAGCTCGAGCGATTCGGCGAGCGTGCGGCGCAGCGCCGCCCGGTCGCCCCGCGCGACGTGACGCGAGACGAGCGGCAGGGTGACGGTGCCGAGCGCGACCCCGAAGAGGCCGATCGGCAGCTGCATGAACCGAAAGGCGACGTTCAGCCACGAGACGGGGCCGTTGCCGAGGTAGGAGGCGAAGTTGTTGTTGATGAACACGTTCACCTGCACGGCGGCGGCGCCGATCGTGGCCGGCGCCATGAGCCGCATCACTTGCCGCAGGCCCGGGTCGGAGGGATGCAGGACCGGCCGGTACCGAAATCCGACGCGCCCGAGCGACGGCACCTGGACGACGAACTGGAGGAGGCCGCCGATCAGCGTGCCGATCGCCATGCCGGTAATGGCGCGCGCCGCGAGCGCCGGGTCGGTCGGCGCCGCATGGTGCGTCGCGACCGCGCCCAGGATGCCGCGGACGTAGGCCGGGGCCAGCCAGTACGCCGCCCCGAGGCCGCCGACGATCGAGCCGACGTTGAAGAAAGCGGCCGCCGACGCGGGCACCCCGAAGACGTTCCGCGTGTTCAGGATCCCCATCGCGACGGCGGCGAGCGCCACGAGCGGCAGGAAAGGGAACATGATGCGTGTGAGCCCGACCGTCAGCCCGACCTTGCCGGGAATGGCGGCGAACCCCGGCGCGATCGCGAGCACCACGTCGGGCGCGATCCACATCCCGATGAGCGTGATCGTGCCGACGACGATCAGCAGGGTGTTGATTACGAGGCTCGCGAGCCGCCACGCGGCCGCCTCGCCGCCCCGCTCGAGGTACTGGGTGAACGTGCTGACGAAGGCGGCGGACAGCGCGCCCTCGGCGAACAGGTCGCGGAGGAGGTTCGGGATGCGGAACGCGGTGATGAACGCGTCGA
>VBKG01000224.1 GCA_005879585.1 Deltaproteobacteria bacterium
TCCGCGGCAGCCCTTTGCCGTCGTCCGAAACGACGATCTCGACCCTCCCGCGATTGCACCAGAGCAGCACCGTCGCATGCCCGGCGTGAGCGTGCCGCCTGACATTGAGCAGTGCTTCGCGGGCGACGTGGTACACGCAGTCGGCGACGTCGAGGGGTAGGGTCTGCTTACCCAGGTCGTTCCGGAAACGCACCTCGACGCCAGAGTCGGAAAGTTCCCGCACGCGCTCCCGGATTCTCCGCAGCGTTTCCTGCTCAGCGACGGGCAGGATGGTGATGTCGATCACTTCCCGCGTTTCACGAACGGCTTTCAACGCCTGCGCGCGCACCGGCTGCGTGAGCCGACGCCGTTCACCGCTCTCGAGGTGTTCATCCAGCGCATCGATCGCGAAGATGAGCGAGGTGAGCGTCTGGCCGAGGGTGTCGTGCAACGTGCGGCCGAGCTGACGGCGCTCGGCATCGAGCAACACGTCGACGTCGCCCATCGTCAGGGCTGCGTCTTGCGCCACCCGTGCCAGCCCGGCCATCTCCGCCGGCGAGAAGGCTCGGCGCGAGTCGCTCGCCGCGAGCAGGCATCCCTGCGAGGCCCCCAGCCGTAACGGGACCGCCGCCAAAACTTTCGCTCCCGCCGAAGCCGCCGCATCGGAGAGCCCGAGCTGCTGCCCATTGCTCGGGCCGGAGCGCACCAGGCGTCCGGCAAACCGAATCATGCCGTCGGGAAGTGGCGGCTCGCCTTCTCGCCGCACGATCCGAGACGGCCGGCCGAATGGCCCGCGCACCGGGAGCGCGGCCGCAGCACGGTGAGCACCGGTGACGACCTGTGCCGAGCCCGCCGCAACACGCAGCAACGAGAACAGCACAGCCAGATAGGCCGGCGAGCTCGGCGCGTAGGCGTTCACAACCACGACCCCTCTCCCAAACGAAACAGCCTCGGGCGCTGGACGACCGAAGCTCTGCCCCTACTCCTCGCGCTGGCGGACTGTCAAGGAAAAAATGACGGCCTTCGGCTGCGCCTGGCGCCGCGGCGTCGGGAACACCCGGACGGGGCCGCGGGAATCTCTGAATGGACGCACGTGTCGCATACCGGTTTACCGTCTCTGGCAGAGGGTGCGCCGGCATCCTCCATAGCGATGATCACAGGGAATGCCCTGCATGTCCTCGATGCCGCGCGGTGATCTCGGCCCGTTTGGCCCTCCGTGCTGCCTCGCCGCCGGGGGTGGATGATGCGACCCCGTCAAAGCCGGGGCGGAGCGCCCACCGCCGGGCTCGTTCTGTCGGGGGGCGGGGCGCGAGGAGTGTTCCAGGTCGGAGTCTACGAGCGGCTGCTGGAGCACCCGCGTTTCGCACGTGGCCCTGCGGTGATCTCCGGCACGTCGGCTGGCGGAATCGCGCGGTGCGCACGCTCGCGCGTCTCGGCATCGATGAGGCGATCCGCTGGCTCAGCACCACCGATCCGTTGCGCGCATTCCTGCGGCGGCTGCCGCGCCGCCTCGCACTTTGCCCGGGGGGACTCGTCGCCCCGTGGGTCGAGTACCTGCTGACGTCGCGTTTCGAGCTCGTCAGCCGCTTCCTCGAAGGCATTCGCGAGCCCTTCGTCGCCGACACGGCTCCGCTTCGCGCGCGGCTCGTCGACGCCTTCCGAGGCGAGCGCGTCCCGAATCGCGGAATCCGGCTCGCGCTCAACACGGTCGACGCCAACACCGGTCAGGTGGTGCGCTTTGTGACGGCGCCGGTCCTGCCCTCGCCCGAGTACGTCGTCGTGGACGCGATCACGGTGGACATGGTGCTGGCGAGTGCGAGCATTCCGCTTCTCTTCCCACCGGTGCAAATCGGTCCCCACCTGCTGTGGGACGGGGGCCTGCTCGTGAACACGCCCCTCGCACCGGTGGTGGCCCTTGGCGCGGACGAGATCGTGACCGTGCTGGTGACCGAGCAGGCCGAGCCGAACCCAGCGCCGTTCGCCCACTTTGGCCGCGCCGTCGAGCGCATCGTCGATACCTTCCTCGAGAACGCCTACAACATCGACCGGAAGCTACTTCTCGAACGGAACCGCTTGACGCGCCGGCACGGCGGCCGGTACCGCGACGTGACCCTCTACGAGGCGGTGCGGCCGCAGCGCGATGCCTGCTTCAACACCGGCTCGTACCTCTACTTCGACCGCCTCATCCTGGCGACGATGTACGAGGCCGGGCGGCGGGCGGCGACCGACTGGATTGCCCGCGGGCCGCGTGTCGACCATCTGGACGAACCGCCCGTGAGCCTCGCTGCCCACGTCGACTGACGCCGGAGGGCGCTCGTCCGACTTGACACCGATGCGTCGTGCGCTATTCGGGACGTGTTCAGGCGTGAGGCATCTCGCCCACGCGTCAAACCCCGCCGGGAGCGACCAGCCCCTGCGAGAGGAGGAGAACATGCATCCAGGGATGATGCACTGGTGGCAGTCCCGCCACGCCCGTGAGTACGCCGTGCACGCGGGCTGCGGATCGATGATGGCCCACGCCGCCCGCTGGGCGGCGCCGCCCGAGCACGGCGACTTCGGCGCCGGCGCGTTCGGCGTCCGGCGGCCCCTTCGCTACCTCGCCTACAAGCTCGAGCTCGACGAGCGGCAGGTGACCGAGCTGGCGCGTATCCTGAACGAGCTCAAGACCGAGCGCGCGCAGGCCGAGGTCGACGGTCGCCGGGCCGTCGCCGCGCTCGCCGACGCCATCGCGGGCGAGACCTTCGATCATGAGAAGGCAGCCGAGGGAGCCACGCTCCGCGTGCGGAGCGCGGAGCGACTGCGCGATGTGCTCGTCCAGTCGCTCGGCCGCATCCACGCGATCCTGAAGCCCGAGCAACGAGCTCGGCTCGCGTACCTGATCCGGACCGGGACGCTGTCGCTCTGAAAACGGCGGCGCGCATCGTCGTCCTTCACCCGGCCATCGCAGTCGCCGGGCGGGTCATGTTCACGCTCATCTTCTTTCTCTCGGCCGTTGCGCATGTCAGCCAGCTCGACCACTTCGTGGCGCTGATGCCCGACGCCATTCCATGGCGTCCGTTCTGGGTCCTCGTCTCCGGCGTCGTCGAGTTCGTGGGCGCCACGTTGATCCTCACGGACCGGTACCCTCGTCTCGGCGCCTGGCTGATCGTCGTGTTTCTCGTGCCGGTGACGATCACGGTGCATGGAGTCGCCATGGTCACCGCACCCGATCCGCAGATGCGGCAGATCCAGCTGTCCTTCTTCCTGAAGGGGGTGGCGATGACGGGCGCGGCGCTCCTGATCACCCAGCTCGGCGTCCGGCGGACATGAGTCTCGGGTCGCGCTCCTAGAAAAGGCTCGTCACGATCGTCCCGAGGACGGAGATCGCGGCCTGGTCCTCGACGGACTGGGTCGCGCGGTTCATGCTGCGCAGCGCGTCGACACCGGTCGTGTAGAGCGTGTCGTCGTTGAGCGCCTTGCCGATCGTGCCCTGGCCGTCGCGCAGGCTCGTCGTGATCTCCTCGGCGTTCCGCGCCGACTCGTTCAGGTGGTCCACCGTTTCCCGGACCTCGGCGTAGAGGCCGCCGTCCTCGCGGATCAGCTTGCCGAGCGTGCCGCGGCCTTCCGCGAGGTCGTGGGTGACCTGGCCGACGTCCTGGACGGCCTGGCGCACGTCGCCGAGCGCGGCGTTGGCGCGGTCGTAGAGGCTCGAGTCGTTCAGCAGGAGGCCGAGCGTCCCGGTGCCGCGGTCGAGCTTGCCCGTGATCGAGGCGACGTTCGACGCGATCTGATCGAGCTGGCTCCGGTTCTCCTCGATCAGGTCGGCGAGGTTCGTGAGCAGCCGCTGCGAATTCGCATTGAGGCCGCTGACGAGCTCGTTCACGTTCTGCGCGACGCTCGACAGCTGATCGACGACGTCCGAGAAGCTGGCCGGCGTCTCGCCTTCGAGCGTGTCGCCGGGCTCCGCCGGCTTCGCGGTCGGCGTGCCGAGCGTGAGCGACACGAAGCGCTCGCCGCTGAGGGCGCGGAAGTCGAGACGGGCGACCGAATCCTTCTTCACCACGAGGGCGCCGTTGATCAGCAGCGTGACGCGCACGTGGTCCCGCTCGATCTGCGTCCCGCCCACCCGGCCGGCCTTGATGCCGGCCAGCCGGACGTCGGCGCCGCTGTCGAGGCCCTGCACGTCCCGGAAGGTCGCGTACAGCTGGTAGCGGCGCCGGAACAGGCCGAGCCCCAGGGTCAGCTCGATGGCGACGAAGAGGAGGATGACGCCGACGACGAAGAAGGCTCCGATCCGCTGTTCTCTCGTGAGCATCGCAATCTCCTTAGACTCCGAGCGCGGCGGCTCGGAGGAATTCGCGGGTGAGTGGCTGGCGGCTCGCGGCGAGCTCCGCCGGGGTGCTGCACTCGACGATGCGCCCCTGGTCGAGCACCGCGATGCGGTCTGCGATCGCGCGCGCCAGCGGCAAATTGTGCGTGACGATGATCTGCGTCGAGCCGCGATTGGTGCGGATGCGGCCGATGAGTTCGCCGATCTGCTGCGTCAGGATCGGGTCGAGGTCGGCGGTCGGCTCGTCGTAGAGGATCAGCTCGGGGTCGACCGCCAGCGCGCGGGCGATCGCCACGCGCTTGCGCATCCCGCCCGAGAGCTCGCTCGGCAGCTTCGCCTCCGTGCCCTCGAGCTCCACGTCGGCGAGGACGCGGTGAATGATCGCCTCGATCTCGTCCGGGCGGTGGCGCCGGTGCTCCCGCAGCCGCAGGCCCACGTTCTCGGCGACGGTGAGCGAGGCGAGCAGGGCCGCGTTCTGGAAGACCATGGCGATGCGGAACGGCTTCTCCTCGGGCGGGATCGCGAGGTAGCGGGGGAGCTCGAGACCGCCGACCGTGATCCGGCCGGCATCGGGACGCTCGAGGCCGATGATCTGGCGGAGCAGCACCGACTTCCCCGTGCCGCTCTGGCCGACGATCGCGAGCAGCTCGCCGGCGTTGACCGACAGATCGACGCCGCGGAGTACCTCGGCGCCGCCGTAGGAGCGCCGCACGCCGCGGAGGTCGAGCGCCACGCCCCGGCGCTTTGGCTGTTGCGATCCGCTGGTCATCAGTTGACGGCGAAGCTCCCGCGGACGATCAGGAAGTCGAAGACGAGGATCAGGATGAAGCTCCACACGACGGCCGACGTGGTGGCGGTGGCGATCCCCTCGGTTCCGCCGCGGGTGCGGAGCCCGAACGTGCACGGCACGACCGACGCGATCATGCCGAACATCAGCCCCTTCACGAGGCCGATCACCACGTCGCTGAAGTGCACCCACTCGAGCATGCGGGCGAAATACTCGTTGGTGGTGAGCTTGATGGCGGGGTCGATGGCGACCACCAGCGCGCCACCCCACACGCCGATGAAGTCGCTGTAGAGGATGAGCAGCGGCAACGCGAGCGTCGCCGCGACGAAGCGCGGCATGACGAGGAAGCGCACCGGGTCGATGTCCATCGTCCGGAGCGCGTTGATCTCGTCGTACACGGTCATCGAGCCGAGCTCCGCCGCCATCGCCGACCCGGCGCGTCCGGCGAGGAGGAAGGCCATCATGACGGGACCGAGCTCCTTCGTCATCGCGAGGCCGACGATCGGCCCGAGCACGCTCTCGTTGACCTCGCGCAGCTGATCGGCGGCCTGCACCACGAGGACCATGCCGACGAAGACGGACAGGAGAGCGCCGATCGACAGCGTGTCGGTACCGACGCGGACCATCTGCACCACGACGCGCTGGCGGTCGACGGGCACGAAGGCGGACGCGCGCACGGCCGCCGTGAAGAGCGACGCTGCCTCGCCGAGCACCTGGAGCACGTCGAGAAGTCCGGCCCCGAGCCGCCCGATCGGACCCGGCCGTCGCGGGACGCGGCCGATCGCCTCAACCGCCATGGCCGGAGCTCCAGTCGAGGTTACACGGGCCGATGAGCCGCTCCCGCTCGCGCGCGAGCAACCCCCAGCCGAGGTTCCAGGCGGCGTGACCGTCGGGCTCCGTGTCCCACCGGTAGAAGCCGTAGAGCGGCGCCCAGAGCGCCAGGACGCCGCGGTTCTTCGGCATCAGGCTGTCGAACACCGCCGGCATCTGGCCGAACCGTCGTCCGTCCGACTCGACGCTCCGGCTGACCGGGAAGACCGTCGACAGCTGCTCCCGGTGGCCGGAGGTCTCGTTCGACTGGCGCTGCCGCCGCCAGAGGACCAGGAGCGCGTCGTCGCGCTCGTAGTGGAAATCGTCCGCGTCCTGGCGGCGGACGCGGTAGGCCGGCCACGCGTAGAAGCGCGACGAGAACGGCGGCCGGTCCGAGCGCCCGTAGAACGGCGCAAAGCGCCAGGTCCGATATTCGATGTCGCCGAGCGCGCGCTCGCGGTAGACGAACGGGAACGGGCTGCCGATCGCCTCGTACGCCCGCTGCTGGTCGACGGTGTGGGTGTGGGCGAAGACGCCGTAGAAACGGCTCCGGCGCCGCGCGCCGTCGATCGCGCTCACGAACGGGAGATCGATGCGCGTCTTCTCCCAGCCGTAGCCGGGCACGAGGCGCTCGCGCCGGATGTGGAACGGCCAGAGGATGTAGCTCGTCCGCTCGGTGCCGACCCTTTCGGTGCGGCCGTAGATCGGCCAGAGCCGGAATCCGCGGCCGTCGGGCCCGCCCACCGTGGACACGAACGGGAAGGGGAAGAAGCGCCGTTCGACGCGCGGCTCGGTGAGGCGGAGATACGCTGGCAGCATGACGGCGCGGAAGCGATCGAAGCCGTAGAAGTCCGGCATGTCGAGGTAGAAGGGCAGGACGCCGAAGTAGGTGCCGAGTGCCGGGCTCGAGCGGTAGAAGACGAACGGGAAGAGCTCGAACCGGCTCGTCCACGCCGGCGTGCGGCTCTCGGCCTTCGGTGCCGGACGGTTGCTGTACGTGAAGAGCAGGAAGCGAAACGTGTGGTACTCTTCGAGCCAGCGCGTCGAGATGAGCGGGAAGAGGATGTCGGCCTGGTCGTCGCGCTCGAGCCCGCGCTTCTGACGGAGCCAGAGGACCGGGCGGATCCGGAGATCGCGAGTCTCGGGCGTGCGCGTGAACTCCATGATCGGCCCGAAGGCGCTCCAGCGGACGATGTCGTTCGCGTCGTCGCGCGCGTAGCGGAAGAGCGGCCAGAGCTTCACGTCGAGGGCGGCCGCGGGACGCGCGAGCGTCGAAAGACAGCAGAGCAGGAAGGCGGCGCGTCTACCGGGCGAAGTCAATGGACTTCAGATCACGCGCCCGGATCTGATACGCGCCGCTCGGCGTCTGGCCGTAGAACGTGGTGGAGCTCCGCATGAGGAGCGTCACCGGCTCGCCCTCGCGGAGGTCCACCTGCGCCTTCAGGCGATCGTGGTCCTCGCCGGCCGCTTCCAGCCGGACGCGTCCGATGTTGTCGAAGGGCACGCGCAGACGTCCGCGTCCGATCTCTCCCTCCAGGTTCGTGTCGCCACCGGCCGTGACGCGCGTGGCCTCGACGCGCGTGCCATCGGCGTCGATGAACGTGGCGCGAAACTCGCGCGCCGGCAATCCCGTCTCGCGACCGCCGCCGAGTCCGCCCATCCCCATGATGCCGAGCGCGAGGACGGGGAGCGTCAGCAGGAGGTGAAGACCGGTGTCTCGCATGTGCTCTCCAGGCGCCCGCGCGCCTTCTTAGCGGCTTGTCCAATCGCGTTCAACACACGTTGCGAGCATCGCGTGAGCCCGCGACGCTTGACCATCACGCCGGAATGCCGCCTAAATACCCACCGGTGCGTGCGCTCTGCCTGCACGGCCACTTCTACCAGCCGCCGCGCGAGCATCCGTGGCTGGGAGTGGTCGGACCCGAAGCCTCGGCGGCGCCCGACCGCGACTGGAACACACGCATCACCCGCGAGTGCTACGCCCCGAACACCGAGGCCCGTGTGCTCGACGCGGCTGGCCGGCTCTGCGACCTCGTCAACTGCTACGAGTGGACGAGCTTCGACTTCGGCCCGACGCTGCTCTCCTGGCTGGAGCCGCACGCCCCGGAGGTCTTCGCGGCGGTCCGGCGTGCGGACGTCGCGAGCCATGCGCGCACCGGTCACGGCAACGCGTGGGCCTCCGCGTTCGGTCACCCGATCCTGCCGCTCTCGACCCCGCGCGACGTGCGCACCCAGGTCCGCTGGGGGCGGCGGGACTTCGAGCACCGCTTCGGACGCGCGCCCGAGGGGATGTGGTTGCCCGAGATGGCCGTCGACCGGATGGCCCTGACCACGCTCGCCGAGAGCGGCATCACCCTCGTGCTGCTCACGCCGCACCAGGCGGCCCGCATCCGGCCGCTCGGCGCCGGCGATGCAGCCTGGACGGCGGTCACCCCGGAATCGCTCGACGTCGGCCGCCTCTACCGCTGCGTCCTGCCGCGCGGGCGCTTCGTCGACGTGCTCTTTCGTCAGGCGGAGCTCTCTCAGGGTGTCGCCTTCGGCGAGCTTTTGGGGGACGGGGTCGAGCTCGCCAAGCGCCTGGGCTCCGCGCTCGCCGACGACGAGCGCATAGTCACCATCGCGGTCGACGGCGAGACCTACGGCCACCACCACCGCTTCGGCGAGATGGCGCTGGCGGCGGCGCTGCGCGTCCTGCGCGCCGATCCCGAGATCGAGCTCGTCGGCCCGGCGGCCTTTCGCGACGCCCATCCGCCGACGCACGAGGTGGATATCGTCGAGGGGACGTCGTGGAGCTGCCCGCACGGCGTCGAGCGCTGGCGGGCCGATTGCGGGTGTCGCGTCGGTGGCCCGCCGGACTGGACGCAGGGCTGGCGCGCGCCGCTCCGGCAGGCGATCGACTGGCTGCGCGACGAGACGGCCGTCGTCTACGAGACACGCGCGGGCGAGGTGCTGCGCGAGCCGTGGGGCGCCCGGGACCGCTACGTCGAGTGCGTGCTCGATCCCGGACGCACGGCCGGATTCCTCGCCGCCGAGGCCAGCGGGCGGCTCTCGCCGGCGGGCACGATGCAGGCGCGGCGGGCGCTCGAGCTCGCGCGCCATGCGCTCCTCATGCAGACGAGCTGCGGCTGGTTCTTCGACGACCTCGGGGGCCTCGAGCCGATGCAGATCTTGCGCTACGCGGCGCGCGCGATCGAGCTGGCCGAGGTCCTCGGCCGCCGGCTCGAGGACGGCTTCGTCGATCGGCTCGCGCCGGCGCGCAGCAACGTGCGCGGCGAGAGCGGCGCCGACATCTACCGCCGCGCCCGCGGCCGGGCGGCGACCCCCGCGCGCGTCGCCGCGAGCGGCGCGATCCTGGCCGTCCTCGGGCAACCACCGCGCGTGCCCGGCTACGAGCTCGGCTTCTCGGCTGCGCCGGCCGGCGGCGAGCTCGAGGCGGAGGTGCGAGTGACCGAGCTCGCGACGGGCGCGATGTCGGCGGTGCGCGTCGTCGCGGTGCGCGCTGCGGACGGCACGCCATCGTGCGAGGTTGCCGACGCCCGGTTCACCCTGGCGAGCCTGTTCGGCGTCCAGCGTGAGTCGCTCGTCGAAGCCGTCGGGCGCGAGGGAGTGAGCGCGACGCGCGCGGGCCGCCACGGGGCGCTCGCCCGCCTGCGGACGATCCTCGAGCCGCTGCTCGCCGCGGACACCCCGCTGCCGATCGAGCTCGCCATGCTCCTTGGCTACGAGGCCGCGGACGAGATCGTGGCGGCGGTCGAGGGACCGGCGCCGGCGCTCGCGGAGCTGCATGCGCGGGCGGCGGCGCTGCGGGCGCGCGGCGTCATCTTCCCCGCACGCTGGCTCGCGCGACGGCTCGCCCGGGCGCTCGAGGAGCGGATCGTCGCACTGCCGGCGGGAGCGGCCGATGCGCTCGCACTGCTCGACCTGGTGGACGCCACGGGCGTTGTGCTCGACCTCAGCCGCGCGCAGATGCGCGCGCTCGGGTGGTGGCGCGAGGCGCTGCCGGCGGTGCGTGACACCCCCGTGATCAGCCGGCTCTGCGAACGCCTGCGCATCGCGCCGGCGATGAACGACGAATGAGCGAGCCGACGGCCCGCACGGCGTTTCATTTTCACACCTGCTGGGAGCTCCCCGAGATGCTCGGCCGCCGCGCCTTCGACGAGCGCGAGCTGCTGGAGCACCTCGAGGAGGTCCCGCTCGACAGCATCTACTTCCACACCCACAGCTCCTGCCTGCGCCAGCGCGGCGTTCCCGGCGTCTATCCGAACGACTTCGCCACCTGGGCCGCGATCCAGGTCCGCGACCGGGTCCTCGGCGAGAAGCTCGGCATCATCGACCCGCACGAGTATGCGGACCTCGAGAGCCTACGCGCGGAGGTGGTGAGCCTCATCGACGACCACCTCGCACAGCTGCGGTCCGTGCCGCGCATCATGTTCGGCTTCGGCGAGCCGTTCTACTTCATGCAGTCGCGGGTGCTCGAGATCCCGACGGGCGTGAAGGTGCGGACGCTCCGGGAGTTCCGGGACGCGCTCACCACGATCGACTCCGGCGCCGTGTACCTCCACCTCGTCGAGGCGCGCGGCCGCAAGGGGCGTCGTCGCAGCGACTTCGCGGCGTGGGTGGACGAGCAGCTGAAGCTGCCCGATCTGGCGGCACGGATGGGACGCCTGAACCCGTTCCAGCAGAGCCTCGAGGACATCCGCCGCCGCCTGGTGACGCTCGCCGACGAGGCGCTCGACCGGGCATGAGCGAGGCGGTTCCCACCCTCGAGGACTACCGGGACGTCGCCCCGCCGGGGACGGTCGAGCTCCTCCGCCGCCTCTCCGAGCGGGTGCGCGGACGGCGCGTCCTGCACGTCAGCACCAGCGGCAAGGTGGGCGGCGTGGCGGAGATCCTCCGCCGCCTCGTCCCGCTCCTCGAGGAAGCGGGCGTCGACGCGGGCTGGGAGAGCCTCGACGGCGAGGAGGCGGCCCCGCAGGTGGCCGTGCGTCTCCACACGGCGCTCCAGGGCGACGAGGAGCGGATGCCGCCAGAGACCTTCGACGACTTCCGCACCTTCACGCGTGCGCGCGCGGCGTCGCTCGAGCTCACTGCCGACGTGGTCGTCACCCACGACGTGCTGCCGGCGGCGCTCGTCGATGCCCGCCCTCCGGAAGGTGCGTGGGTCTGGCGCTGCCACCTCGACGTGTCGCGACCGCAGCGCCGTGCCTGGACGTTTCTCCGGCAGTTCGTGGTGAAGTTCGACGCGGCCGTCTTCTCGCTGCCGAGCTTTGCGCAGCGCCTCCCGATCCCGCAGTTCCTCGTCTATCCGTCGATCGACCCGTTGAGCGACAAGAACCGCGATCTCGCGCCGTCGGAGATCGACGCCATCCTCGCGCAGCTCGGGGTGCCGCGCGACAAGCCGATCCTCCTCCAGGTGGCCCGTTTCGACCGGTTCAAGGACCCGCTCGGGGTGATCGACGCGTACCGGCTGGTGAAGCGGCAGCACGATTGCCGGCTCGTGCTCGTGGGCGGTGCCGAGAGCGACGACCCGGGCGGCGTCGAGCTGTCGGCCGACGTGCGCGAGGCTGCGAGCCACGACCCCGACCTCCACGTCCTCGAGCTGCCGGCCCATGCCCGTCGCGAGGTGAACGCGCTCCAGCGCGCGGCGACGATCGTCTTCCAGAAGTCGACGCGCGAGGGCTTCGGCCTCGGAGTTGCGGAGGCGATGTGGAAGTCGAAGCCGGTGATCGGCGGCTTCGCGGGCGGGATCACCGCGCAGGTGATCTACGACGTCACCGGCTACACCGTGAACTCGGTCGAGGGCGCCGCCTTCCGTGCCCGCCAGCTACTCGCAGATCCGGAGCTGTGTGCCCGCCTCGGCGCCGCCGGCCGCGAGCACGTCCGCCAGAACTTCCTGATCACCCGCCAGCTCGGCGATGAGCTGGCGCTGATGGCGACGCTCCTCCGATGAACGCGACCCGAGACCATGTCTCGGGTCGGGCGGAAGCGAGCGTGAAGCTGTGTACGTCGCGCGGACGCCGTGCCGCGGCCGGCGGAGCCGGCGCGGCAGACAGGCACGCCCGATCCGGATCAACCCGCGTGCGCCGCGTAACCAGGCGCTCTAGAGAGTTTGCCGCGCCGGCTCTCGGCTGGCATGGCGTTGGCCTGGATTACCGGGCCGCATTTGCGGACTCCGGCCGACCCGAGACATGGTCTCGGGTCGATAGTTCGATCCACCATGACGGCGTGCCACCGAGACGGGCCGCCACTTCCTCGCGGAGCTTGGCGTATGCGCCGCGCACCTCCGCAACGTGCTGTGCGAGCCCGTCGCGCTCGGCGCCGAGGGCCTTCTCTTCGTCGGAGCGGACGTCGGTGGCGGGGGCGCGCACGCCGCCGGTGGCCTCGCTGCCGCCGGCGTTCCGCATACGTGCGCGGGCGAGCGTCGCGAGCTGGGCGTCGAGGTCGCGCAGGCGGTGGTCGGATGCGCGGAGGTCGCGCTCGAGGGCCTGGCGACGGAGCGAGGCGCTGGTCGAGAAGTCGTCCGTACCCTCGCGCGACGACGACGTCGCCGGGGCACGAGCCTTGCCCGCGTCGGACGGCGTGCCGGGGCCGTTCGAATAGACCGTCCGGCCGGCCGCGTCGGTCGAGCGGTAGATGTCACCTGCCCGGGCGCTTCCCGCGCAGAGCGCGAGGCCGAGCACCGTCCGTCCCACCACCCCCATCGTCCACCTCCGGCGCGGGCGCTAGCCCGCTTTCCATATCGTGCCGGAGGGGCCGTCCTCGAGCAAGATGCCCTGCTCGCGGAGACGCTCGCGAATCGCATCCGCTTCGCGGAAGTCCTTGCGACGCCGCGCATCGTTGCGTGCGGCGATGGCCGACTCGATCTCGGCGGCGCTGAGCCCGGCGCGCTCCTGGCCCCGTCGGCGCACGGACTCGAGGAACTCCGCGGGCGGCTCGGCGAAGAGCCCCGTGGCGGCGCCGACGACGGCGAGCTCGCGGCGGATGTCGGTCGCGGCCGCGCGATCGCCGGCGTCGAGCAACCGGTTCAGCTCGCGGACGCGGTCGAAGACGAGGCCGAGACCGCGCGCGGCGTTCAGGTCGTCGTCCATCGCCGCGCAGAACTCGGCGAGGAAGCCCGTGACGGGGTCGGCGAGCGCGCCGTCGAGGGCGATCGCGGGCGGTGCGCCGCCCGCCGCCTCGTCGGCCCGCGCCAGCGCCTCGTATAACCGTCCGAGGGCGCGGCCGGACTCGTCGAGCCGTGTCACCGAGAAGTCGAGCGGTGTACGGTAGTGCGTGCCGAGGAAGAGCAGCCGCAGCGCTTCGGCCGGAGCACGCGCCGCGACGTCGGCGATCGAGAGGATGTTGCCGAGTGACTTCGACATCTTCTCCTCGCCGCGCGTGATCATGCCGTTGTGCACCCAGAGGTCGGCGAACGGCACGCCGGCGTCGGCCTCGGATTGCGCGATCTCGTTCTCGTGGTGCGGGAAGACGAGGTCCGAGCCGCCGCCGTGGATCTCGAACGGCTGGCCGAGGTACTCGGTCGCCATCGCCGAGCACTCGATGTGCCAGCCCGGACGGCCGGCGCCCCAGGGGCTCGGCCACGACGGCTCGCCCGGCTTGGCGCCCTTCCAGAGCGCGAAGTCGTGCGGGCTCTCCTTCGCGGCGTCGATCTCCTCGCCCGTCTCCATGTCGTCGAGGCGGCGGTGCGAGAGTTTGCCGTACGAGGCGAAGCGGCGCACGCGGAAGTAGACACTCCCGTCGGCGACGGGGTACGCGAAGCCCGCGCCGATCAGCCGCTCGATCAGGGCGAGCATCGCGGGGATGTGCGCGGTGGCGCGCGGCTCGTGCGTCGGCGGCAGGCAGCGGAGCCATGCGACGTCCTCCCCGAACGCGTGGATCTCGCGCTCGGCGAGCTCGGCCGCCGGGATGCCCACCTCGGCCGCGCGGCGGATGATCTTGTCGTCGATGTCGGTGAAGTTGCGGACGAACGTGACCGCGAGGCCACGGGCACGAAGGTAGCGGCAGAGGACGTCGGCCGTGACGAGCGCACGCGCGTGACCGACGTGCGAGCGTGAATACACGGTGACGCCGCACCAGTAGAGCCGCACCCCGCCGGCCTGGCGCGCCACGAGCGGCTCCTTTCGGCCGGAGAGAGTGTTGGTGAGGACGAGCGGCACGCGCGGCTACTCTTCCTCCTCGCGCAGGCGGGCGAGCACGGCGTAGTCCTCGAGCGTCGTCGTGTCGCCCAGCGTCTCCTTCCCCGCCGCGATGTCGCGGAGCAGCCGGCGCATGATCTTGCCGCTGCGGGTCTTCGGCAGCGCATCCGTGAAGCGGATGTCGTCGGGCCGCGCGAAGGCGCCGATCTCTTTCGCGACGTGCTGCTTGAGCGCGCCGCGCAGCTCCTCGGAGGGCTGCTGGCCCGCCTCGAGTGTGACGAAGGCGGCAATCGCCTGGCCCTTCAGCTCGTCCGGCCGTCCGACCACCGCCGCCTCCGCGACCGCCGCGTGGCTCACGAGCGCGCTCTCGACCTCCATCGTGCCGAGCCGGTGGCCGGCGACGTTCACCACGTCGTCGATGCGGCCCATCACCCAGAAGTAGCCGTCGGCGTCGCGGCGGGCGCCGTCGCCGGTGAAGTAGGCACCGGGCTGCTGGCTCCAGTACTGCGTGCGGTAGCGGTCGGGGTCGCGGTAGACGGTGCGCAGCATGCCGGGCCACGGCCGCGTGATCACCAGGTAGCCGCCCTGATTGGCACCGAGCGGTGTGCCGTCGCGGCTCCGGACCTCGGGGACCACGCCGGGCAGCGGCAGCGTCGCCGAGCCGGGCTTCGTCGGAATGGCACCGGGAAGCGGGGCAATCATGATGCCGCCCGTTTCGGTCTGCCACCACGTGTCGACGATGGGGCAGCGGCCGCCGCCGATGACGCGGTGATACCACATCCACGCTTCCGGATTGATGGGCTCGCCGACCGTCCCGAGAAGTCTCAGCGAGGACAGGTTGTGTTTGTTCGGCCACTCCTCGCCCCACTTGACGAAGGTGCGGATCGCCGTCGGCGCGGTGTAGAAGACGGTGACGCCGAGGTCCGCGATCAACCGCCAGAAGCGGTCGGGCTCCGGGTGATTCGGCGCCCCCTCGTACATGACCGACGTCGCGCCGTTGGCGAGGATGCCGTACACGACGTAGCTGTGTCCGGTGACCCAGCCGATGTCGGCCGTGCACCAGAACGTGTCCTCCTCCTTGAGATCGAAGACCCACTCCGCGCTGAGCGTCGCATGCAGGAGATATCCGCCCGTCGTGTGGACGATCCCCTTCGGCGTGCCGGTGGTGCCGCTCGTGTAGAGCACGAAGAGCGGGTGCTCGCTGTCGAGCGGCTCGGCCGGGCAGTCGGGTGACGCGCCGCCGATGACCTCGTGCCACCAGTGGTCACGGCCGGCGGTCATCGGTACCGCGTCGCCGGTGCGCCGCACCACGACGACGCTCCGGATGGTGGGCACGCCGGCCACTGCGGCGTCGACGTTCGCCTTAAGCGGAACGATAGCGCCGCGACGATGGCCGCCGTCGGCGGTCACCAGCACCGTCGCCTCGGCGTCGTTCATGCGGTCGCGCAGCGCCTCGGCGGAGAAGCCGCCGAAGACGACGCTGTGGGTCGCGCCGATGCGCGCGCAGGCGAGCATCGCGATCGCCGCCTCGGGGATCATCGGGAGATAGATGCCGACGCGGTCGCCGGCCCGGACGCCGAGCGCCTTCAACACGTTGGCGAAGCGGCAGACCTCGCGATGGAGCGCGTGGTAGGTGAGGACGCGTCGCTCGCCCGGCTCGCCCTCCCAGACGATCGCGGCCTTGTTGCGCCGCGGCCCGGCGAGGTGTCGGTCGAGACAGTTGTCAGCGACGTTCAGCCGCCCGCCGACGAACCACTTGGCGACCGGTGACTGCCAGTCGAGCACGCGTTCCCAGCGCGTCGTCCAGCGCAGCCGTTCCGCCATCTCCGCCCAGAAGGCGTCGGGGTCGTCGACCGAACGGCGGTAGAGCTCGTCGTAGCGCGCGCGGCTCGGGACGGCGGCGCGACGGCTGAAGCTCTCGGGCGGCGGAAAGACCCGGTGCTCCTGCAGCAGGGAGTCGATCGCGGCCTGACCGCTCGGATCGCCCATCGCTTCTCTGTAGTGGGCCGTCTGCGCGCGTGCAAGCTTCAGGAGGGGGCGCGGCCGAGCGGCGCCGGAGCGAAACGGCCGGCGAAGCCGTCGATCGACACGCCGACCCGGCCCGGCATCACGGCGCTCGCGATGGCGATCATCCGCTCCCGGTACTCGAGCGCGACCGACGCGGGGTCGATGCGCGCCATCGCGTCCGGCAGCGCGGTGGCGCGCGTCCGCGAGCCGCCCGCGCTGCCGTCACCGCCGATGAAGTGGTCGACGACGACGGCATCGGCCGAGTCGGCGATGCGTGTGAAGAAGCCGCGCGGGTCGGCGATCGGCAGGAGCGGCGAGACCGTGATCACCACGCGATGGCCGGCGGCACGGAGCGCTGCAGCGGCCTCGAAGCGCCGAGCGACGGAGCTCGCCGGCGCCGGCAGCGACGGCAGGCGGTCCCGATCGCTCTCGATCGAGACATGGAAGCGAAGCCGCGTGGCCGCACCGAGACGCGCGTAGACGTCGAGGTAGCGCGTCACACGGTGCGTGTGCGTCTGGATGATGAGTCCGTCGGGCGGCTGCTCGCACATCGCCTCGAGCAGCCGACGCGTCACCCCGAAGCGATCCTCCTGCGGGAGGAACGGATCCGTCGAGCTCGAGAGGAAGATCGTGAAAGCGTCGCGGCTCCGCCGCGCCCAGCGGCGCTCGACCTCGTACTGCTCGCGGTAGGCGTCCGCCGCGTTGGTGCGCACCTCGAGGAAGTCACCCCATGGCGCGCCGCGCGTCACCCAGCGATTGTGCCGGACGTAGCAGCCGACCCCACAAAGCGTCCGGCCGAAGGTGCAGCCGCGATACGGCTGGAGCGAATGCGAGCTGACCGTCCGGAGAAAGCCCGTCGTACGCGTGAGGATGCGGGAGACGCGTGCTTCCGTGAGGACGAGGCTCACGTACCCGACTGGGCGACGGGGGCGGGGGCGGGAGCGGTCGCGAGCAGGCGCTCGAGCTCGTCGGGATCGACCGGCTTCACGAGGTGCGCGTCGAACCCGGCTTCGAGCGCCTTCCGGCGGTCGTCGGTTCGCCCGTAGCCTGTGAGGGCAACGAGGAACGGCTGCCCGCCGGGCGCGGACCGGATGCGCTTGGCCACATCGTACCCGCTGATGCCGGGCAGGCCGATGTCGATGAGCGCGATCTCGGGACGGTGCTGGAGGTGCAGCTGGATCGCCTGCGCACCGTCCGGCGCCTCGTCGACCGCGTATCCCCAGAGCTCGAGCAGGGTGTGCAGCGCCAGCCGGTTGTCGGGGTTGTCTTCGACGATCAGAACCCTGCGGGCGCGCGCCGGAGACAACCCCATACTCTGCTCCCGAACCGGCGCTGCGGATACCACCAATGGCGCGGTGGGGCAACGGCATCACGGCTTTTTGGGGCAGGACGGTACTTGCGTCCACGCGGCGTCGGCAATAAAGGCACACGATGGCGGACGATCGCCACGGCGCCGATCTCTCGCCGCGGCCGCAGCTGAGGATCGCCGCTTTGCTGGCGGTCTTGACGCTTCTGTTCATGCCGCTCCAGGCGTATTACCTGGAGCCCGCCGCGCTGCTCAAGGTTGCGCCCTTCTACGTCTTTGCCGCGGCGCTCGGCGGCCTGCTGCTGGTCCTCACGTACACGGCGCTCGGCGTGCGCTACGCGCAAGAGCTGAGCCCGCTCTTCGCGCTCGGACTCACCGCGGAGATGCTGCTGTACCTCTACCTCGAGCCCTACGCGACGCCGACGTATCCGGCGATCGTCGCGAACCTGATGACCTGTCTGCTGATGGGGACGACGGTCCTCTTCGCGTGGCCCACGTGGCGCGCGATCCTCTCCGGTTCCCTGATGGTGGCGGGGTTCGCCGTGGTCGCGGCCATCCTGACGTCGCGCGGCCTGCCTACGGCGCCGTTCGGGCTCGCCATTGGCTCGCTCGTGGCCGGCGTGGTGACGGTCGCGGCGAGTGCCCGGGTGATGGACCGGTTCCGCGCGAGCCTCGCGCAGCGCCAGGACGAGCTCGCTGCGTTCTCGACGCGTCTCATGTCCGTGCACGAGGAGGAGCGACGCCGCGTCGCCCGCGAGCTCCACGAGGAGCTCGGCTCCTCGCTGACCGCGATCCTGTCCTACCTCTGGCTCTTCGACCGCCACCGACCCGAGGACGTGGAAACGCTGCAAAGCCGCGCCGCCGATGCCCGCCGTCTCGTCGCCAAGACGATCGCCGAGATGCGGGAGCTCTCGCAGGACCTGCGACCGTCGGCGCTCGACGATTACGGGCTGCTGCCGTCCCTCGACTCGCAGGTGAAGACGTTCACGGAGCGCCACGGCATCGTGGCCACGTTCAGCGCCGCCGGCGTCCCGGAGCGCCTGCCTGCGGACATCGAGACCGCCGTCTACCGCATCACCCAGGAAGCGCTCACGAACGTCGTCCGCCACGCGGGGGCCCGCCACGTGCGCGTCGTGCTCGCCGCCGTCGGCGACGAGATCGAGCTCGAGGTGGAGGACGACGGGGTGGGCATCGTCACCAAGCCGAAGAACGGCGACGCGGGCACGGGGCTGATCGGCATCCGCGAGCGGGTGCGGGCGCTCGGCGGCAGCGTGGCGCTGACCTCGGGCAGTGGCGCGCATCTTCGCGTGCGGCTTCCGGTGGCCGGCAAGCGCGCGATGCGCGCGTAGTCAGCCCCGGGGCGCCGCCGGCTCGCCGTAGAGCCGGGCCATGTCGGGCTGCTCGGTGCAGACGTAGTGCACCCAGATATAGGCGTGCTGGAAGAGGGCGGCGACGAGGCCCGCATGCGACCGGGCGAAGAGCGCAATCGCCCAGAGGCCGAGGAACCCGAACGTGTACATGGCGTTCGGCGTCCAGGCGAAGGCACCGCGTGTGACCAGCGGCATCTCGCGATAGCGACGCCGGAAGTGGTCGCCGCCCGCAGCGCGGGCGAGCCCGAAGTACCGCTGGACCGACCACGCCGTGTAGAGCGACGGCAGCAGGACGAAGACGGCGAGACCCGAGGCGACCCCGCGCGACAGCGCGAGGCTTCCC
>VBKG01000504.1 GCA_005879585.1 Deltaproteobacteria bacterium
CGTCGGTGTTCACCTCGAACCGCAGCACATCGATGCCGACCGTAGCGTCGAACGTCCCCGCGTACCAAGGGTACATCGTGACCCTACACTGACCGATCATGAGCGCGAGGTTCTGGCTCAGTGCGCTCTTGAACTGCTCGTTCAGGGAGCCCGCCCAGAAGTCGAAGGGCGACGGCCGCAGCTCGTTCGTGTGCACGCGGGAGACAACCTCGGGTCTGTCGAGGTAAGGCGGGAACGTGATCGGCCCGAGTCCCACCGCCAAGTCTCGTCGTGGCTCGCCGCCGTCCCGCTCGACGTGCGCGATCGGCGTCAGGACGAAGTACCGGGAGCGGTCCGGGCCCGGACGGACGAGGGCGCACGCCGCGCACAGCGCGATGAGGATGCATGGAATCGGGCGGAGATATCGCGTCACCGTGACCCTCCCCGTCCGGTGAGGATGATGTTTGGATTGCGCGAGAGCTCGTCGGCGAGCTGCCGCACGGCCCGCGCAGCGCCGGTCACCTCCGTGATCGCCGCCCCGAGCCCGTCAGCGAGCGGCGCTCTCGGATCGGTGAGCGCCGTCACGTTGTCCAGCGCGCCATCGAGCCGCTTCAGGCTGTCCCGAGCGTCATCGACCCGCCCGTTCACGTTGGCGGCGAGAGGCCCGATCCGAGCGTCGACGGAACCGGCCACGTCACGCACGGCGCCGAGCGCTTCACGCAATGTGACGATGGCCGACTGGAGATCGGGCGAGCTCGCCAGCCGCGTCACGCCGTCGGCGGCAGCGGTCACGGACCGGCCAATCCCGTCCACGTCGAGCTTGCTCAGCTGGGTCAGGACCTCGTTGAACTTCGCCTGCGCCTGCTCGAGAGTGGTCGGAAGACTTGGGATCTCTCGGTAGCCACTCCCGGGCGGCAGAACGAGCTTCGCCGGACTGCCCGGGATCACCTCGAGGCCGACGTAGAGGACGCCCGTGATGAGGCTCTGCAGCTCCAGTTGAGCCCGGAGACCCTGCGCGATCAGATCGCTCACCATCGCCTGATTGCTGGCGACGGCCCTGCTCTCGCCCAGCTCCCTCATTCGGTCCTCGTCTATCTCGACCAGGATGGGAATGCGCTGGTCGTCCGCCGGCTGCGGCGGGAGCTTCAGACGAACGTCGGTCACGGTCCCGATCGGCACGCCGCGGAACTTGACGGGTGCACCCTTGTCGAGGCCGTTGACCGAGCCGTCGAAGTACACGACGAATCGCTGCGTATGCCGGAAGAACTTGCCCGAGCCGATCGTGGCGATCACCGTCACCGCGAGGGCGAGGCCCCCCAGCACGAACGATCCGACCAGCAAGGGGTTGGCCCGCTTACCCATCGGCGCGCCCTCCCGGGTCGCCTTCCGCGCCGCGAGTGAGAAACCGTCGCACTCTCGCATCCGTCGAGTGCGCCAGCAGCTCCTTGGGCGACCCGCCGGCGATGGCCGTGCGGGTCTCCGCGTCGAGGAAGACACTGTCGTCCCCGATCGTGAAGATGCTCGCGAGCTCGTGCGTCACCACGACGATGGTCGCGCCCAGGCTGTCGCGGAGCTGGAGGATCAGGTCGTCGAGCAGGCGCGAGCTCACCGGGTCGAGGCCGGCCGACGGCTCGTCCAGCAGGAGCGCTTCGGGATCGAGCGCGATGGCCCGGGCCAATCCGGCTCGCTTCTGCATCCCACCGCTGATCTCCGCCGGGTAGTAGTCCTCGAAGCCTCCCAGGCCGACCAGTGCCAGCTTGAACGAGGCGACGTCCCTGATCTCGTCTTGGGTGAGATCCGTGTACTCCTCGAGCGGAAATCCGACGTTCTCCGCGAGCGTCATCGAGCTCCACAGCGCTCCGCTCTGATAGAGCACGCCCACGCGCCGCAGGATCGCTTCCCGTTCGCCTGCCGCCGCCCTCGTGAAGTTGACGTCGCCATAGAAGACATCGCCCTTCGCGGGTTCACCGAGCCCAATCAGATGACGCAGGACCGTGCTCTTGCCGCAGCCACTCCCACCCATGACGATGAAGACCTGGCCCCGCTTGACGCTGAAATCGAGGTCCCTGAGGACGACGCGATCGCCGTAGGCGAGGGTGAGCTCGTGGACGGCGATGTGGGGTTGCGGGTCGGCCATGGATCAGATCCCGACGATGTTGAAGAGCACCGCGAAGAGGCCGTCCGCGCCGATGATCAGCACGATCCCCGTCACGACCGCCGAGGTGGCTGCATCGCCGACGGACGCCGAGCTTTTTCCACATTGAATTCCCCGGAGACAGCCTGCGATCGCAATCAGCGCGCCGAAAACGACGCTCTTCGCGATGCCGGTCGCAAAGCTGGTGAGGGTGATCGCGGCGACCGTCTCGCGAACGTACTGGACGACCGTGAGATCGAGCATGGCGACGCCGACGCCGGCCCCCCCAACGATACCGAGGACGTCGGCATAGACGCAGAGAACCGGCATCATGAGACAGAGCGCGACGATCCGCGGCAGGACGAGGAACTCGACGGACGGGATGCCGAGCGTCGTGAGCGCATCGATCTCCTGTGTCACCTTCATGCTGCCGAGCTGTGCGGCGAACCCCGATCCCGTGCGGCCCGCCATGATGATGCCGGTCATGATGCATCCCATCTCGCGGACCATCGCGATCGCGACGAGATCAGCGACGTAGATCTGCGCTCCAAAGCGCGTGAGCTGCACCGCCCCGACGAAGGCGAGGATCATCCCGACCAGGATGCTGATGAGGGTCACGATCGGGAGCGCCTGTGCGCCGCACTCCTGCATGACGACG
>VBKG01000505.1 GCA_005879585.1 Deltaproteobacteria bacterium
CGTGCGTCTGCTCGCCAAGCTGCAGGATCGACGCTAGCGTCCGATCCATCCCCGCGTTGCCGATCGACTCCGGGACACCGCGCCAGTGCCGCCGATCATCAACGCTCGACTTCTTTCGAAAGCCTTCGGAGCGCACCCTCTTTTCCGGAACGTCTCGGTCACGGTGTCCGAAGGCGAGCGGGTCGGGCTCATCGGGCCGAATGGCTCGGGAAAATCCACGCTGCTGAGGATCCTCGCGGGCGAGCTCGATCCGGACGGCGGCGACGTCGCGGTCCGCAAACGGGCCCGCATCGCCTACGCCGGACAGGACTCGCACTTTCACGCCGGTGACACCGTCCGGTCCGTGGTGGAGTGGGCGCTACGACGTGGTGCCGTGCCGGAAGCGGAGCAGAGCACCATTACCGGTGCGGTCGTGGGCCGTGCGGGCTTCGAACAGCTCGATGCGGACGCGACGACCTTGTCCGGCGGCTGGCAGAAGCGGCTCGCCATCGTCGAGGCGCTGCTGCAGGCGCCGGACGTCGTCTTGCTGGACGAGCCCACCAACCATCTCGACCTCGCCGGCATCGACTGGCTCGAAGGCGTGCTGAAGCAAGCGCGCTTCGCGTGCGTGGTGATCAGTCACGACCGCTACTTTCTCGAGAACGTCGCGACCACCATGGTCGAGCTGAATCGCGTCTACCCGGACGGCTCGCTCCGGGTCGACGGCTGCTACAGCCGCTTCCTGGAAGCCAAGGGTGAGTTCCTGCACGCCCAGGCCAAGCATCAGGAGGCCCTCGAGAACCGCGTGCGGCGCGAGATCGAATGGCTGCGGCGCGGACCGAAGGCGCGCACGACGAAGTCGCGGGCGCGCATCGACAAGGCCGGCGCCTTGATGGGCGAGTTCGCCGATCTGGTCGACCGGAGCCGCACGAGCACGGCGCAGATCGACTTCTCGGCCACGGAGCGCAAAACCAAGCGGCTGATCGAGCTGGAGGACGTGAGCTACGCCGTCGCCGGGCGATCCCTCTTCGAACGGCTCGCCTTCGTCCTCTCCGCGGGCACGAGAGTGGGACTGGTCGGCCCCAACGGCAGCGGCAAGACGACGCTGCTGCGGATGCTGCGCGCCGACCTCGAGCCGACCCGAGGATCCATTCGCCGGGCCGACTGGCTGCGCGTCGCCTCTTCACGGGGGAGCAGCTCGTCCAACCCGTCGGGCGGCTCTCCGGCGGCGAGCAGGCACGCGTGTTGATTGCTCAACTCATGCTCCAACCTGCTGACGTCCTTCTCCTGGACGAGCCGACCAACGACCTGGACATCCCGACATTGGAGGTCCTCGAGGAGAGCCTGCTCGAGTTCCGCGGGTCGTTGGTGCTCGTGACCCACGACCGCCACATGCTCGATCGCGTCGCGACGGTCGTGCTTGGTCTGGACGGACGCGGCGGAGCGGAGACCTTCGCCGACTACTACCAATGGGAAGCGTGGCAGGAGGGTCGCGAGCAATCGGCGAGAGCGGCGGTCGCTCGCGTTCCGGCGCCGCGGCCCGCCTCGGCCGTCGGGTCGAAGAAGAAGCTCTCCTACATGGAGGCGAAGGAGTACGGCGCCATCGAGCAGCGCATTGGGGCCGCGGAGCTGGTGCTCCGGGAGAAGCAGACGCAGCTCGAAGATCCCGCGATCGCCAGTGATGCCTCGCGTCTGCTCGTCGTGCACGAGGAGATGGAAGCAGTCCGGAAGGAACTGGACGCCCTCTACGCGCGCTGGGCAGAGCTCGAGGAGAAGCAGGGGTAGCCGTCTCGCCACGGCGTCGGCTCGGAGTCCTCTTCCGATGGCAGATGTCGGCGGCGTCCCGCCGCTCGCCTTCGACGCCCAGGACTTCGTTCAGCGGCCCGACGAGGAAGTGCCAGACGAGGTAGTAGACCACGGGAAGAAAAGACGACGAGGAACAGCGCGGCGCCGAGCCAGGCCTGCCGTGAGCGCAGATAGAGGTTCATCGCCACGGCCGCGACCAACCCCAGCAGCGCGCCCCACGTGCCGATGGCGATCACTGGATACCGTCGCGCCCGGAGCAGGTTCCAGAGACCCCAGAAGACGGGCAGCAGGAAGAAGAAGGGCCCCAATCCCCTGCGATGCGCTCGGAATTCTCCTCCGTGCGCGCGTAGCACGCGTCGAGGTCGCCCGTCGCGCGGACATGGCCGTGGGCGACCGCCGCGACGCCGCCACCCACGATGTCGGTCGCCACCTGCGCGCTGGATCTCCTCGAGGAACTCCACGAGGCGCCGCATCCGCTCGAGGCTCTCGGTCGGTGTCTGCCGCAGGCTCTCCTCGATCTGGCTCGGGTCGATGCTCGCCGGCAGGCGACGGGGCCGCTCGATGCGCCCGTGATCACCACGACCTTGCGGGCCGCCGTCGTCTCGTTCTGCATGGCTCCCCTCGCCCGTGGCTGCGCGCTCGGCTACAGCGTCACTGGACGCAACCCGAAGTGCGGCGCAGCGGCCACGAGGTGCCGATCGCTGCTGTACACCTCACGCAACCCGGCGTCTGCTGCGCACGCCAAATGCAGCGCATCGGCAGCTCGCAGGAAGACGTCGCCCGGTAGCGCCGCCATGCGGCGCGTTTGGGCTCCGATGACCGAGGATGTCACCGGCAAGGCCGTCCACAGCCCGGCATCGAGGTCGACTCCGACCTGCGCGGCGAGTTGCTGGAACTCCCGGCGCGTGAGCCGCTTCTCGCGGAAGTGCCGATGGAACGTCGCCACGACTTCGCCGTGGCCCGTCGCACAGCATGCGAGCCCATCGGAGGCTTCGGCGCGTGCGCGGACCCGCGCGCTGTCCCGTTCCATCAGATACAGCTTCACGAGATAGCAGGAGTCGAAGTAGATCATCGCCCGTCGCGCATCTCGGAGATGATGCGGACGCTGTCGGGACCGCCAATCGGCCTCTTCATCAGGGCGGCGACGCCACGCAACAGCTTGCGCCTTGCGAACGGATTGCCGGCGGCAACCTTCGTTGGCGGCAGCATCCGCGCCACCGGCGTCCCGCGTTCGGTCACGATGAGCTCGCCCTCCGCCTTGACGCGCCTCAGCCAGTGGCCGGTCTTGTCGTGGAGGTCCTTGATGGAAATGGTCTTCATCCTGCCGGCAAAGTGTCA
>VBKG01000225.1 GCA_005879585.1 Deltaproteobacteria bacterium
AGACAGTCGATCGTCGCATCGAGAAGGCGCGCGCACGTGGTCGCGGTGCGTTCGGCCTGCGTACGCCGTCGCGGCGTACGTGGGCGCTTGGTCAGGCCGGCCGCGCGCACACGGGGTTGCTATCCCGACAAGTAAAAACAGTCAAGCCTGTTTGTAAATGACAGGAATGCCGTGTGCTGGCGGGTATTTACGAGGTCGGCCGCCAGCGACCATCGCGGAGGACGAGCTGCCGAGGCGGGGCATCGGTCCCGGTATTGTCGGGATACGCAATCGTCGTGACGTCACCGTCGATGACGACCTCCGGCCGCCGGGCACGGACGACCCGGACGCGCGCGGCCTCGAGCGCGGCGTCGATCGTGGCGAACCGTGCGAGGTCGTCGAGCGTCCGGACGGTGGGCGGGATCAGGCTGATCGCGCCGCTCTCGTACGCGGCGAGCGCGTCCGCCGGGGTGAACCACGTGCAGCTGACGGTTTCGGTCCCGTCGACCGTCGGCTCCTGACCGGCGGGCATGCGACCGATCAGGAAGCGGGTGTCCCAGCGCCGCGGATTCGTGATCGGCGTGATCCAGCGGGCGAAGTAGAAGAGGTCATCGGTGGCAGGCACCAGGTCTGCGCTCGCGAGCACGCGCCCGAACGGCTCCCCGCCGAGGACCCGCCGGCGTAGGTCGGCCACCTGCGCGCCGGGCAACCGCTCGACGGGACGGCCATGCCGCCTGGCGAGCAGGATGCCGACCTCCTCGAACAGCTCGCGCGCCGCGGCCATCCAGTAGACGATCGCCTCCGGCGGCCGGTCGCCCTCGCCGGCTGCGGCCCACTCCTGCGCGCTCGGCAGAAGTGCGCCGCATGCGTCGGTGTCGCTCGGTTCGACGATGCCGCCGGGGAAGACGTGGGCGCCGGGGAACGCGATGTTCCCATGGCGCTCGAGCATCAGCACCGAAAACCCGCCCCGCTCCTCGCGGAGCAGGATCACGGTGCTCGACGGCCGCGGCTCGGCCGGCTCCTCACGCACCCCTGCTCGCCTCCGTCCGGCGCATGAGCGCAGCGAGCATTACCGGCTCGTCGGCGCGAGTCAACGGCACCGCGCGACCGGTCGGCCGCACCCGTCCCGCAGGCAGCGCGCGCCCGACGCGCCCGTCAGCATGACGGGCGGCGAAAGTGTTTAAAAAGCTAACTTTCCGAAGCGTTGGAACGCGGCTTCTGCTTCTTCCGCACGACCAGCACTTCCTGACCGTTCACCTTGACGGTGCGCCGGTCAGTGGGCGCCTCGCGCTGCGGCTTGGAAGCTCGGCTCTGCCGCCACTTCCGTAGCTCCTTTTCCAAGTTCTCGAGCATCCGCTCCTCCGGCCGACCGACGCATTGAAATGCGCCGCCGATCGGCGTGTGTTACATCCGGGCGGGATCCCTCACGGCTGGCGCCCCACGAACGTTTCGAGCGCGCGGGCGCGGTTTGGACTGCGCAGCTTGCGAAGTGCCTTGGCCTCGATCTGCCGGATGCGCTCGCGCGTCACGGCGAAGCGCTGCCCGACCTCCTCGAGGGTGTAGTCCGACCGCTCGCCGATCCCGAAGCGAAGACGCAGGATCTGCTCCTCGCGCGGCGTGAGCGTGGCGAGGACCTTTCGGGTCTGCTCCTCGAGCGAGAGCGCCATGGCGGCGTCCGCCGGCGACAGCGTCTGGCGGTCCTCGACGAAGTCGCCGAGAGAGCTCTCCTCGTCATCGCCGATCGGGGTCTCGAGCGAGACCGGCTCCTTCACGATCTTCAGCACCTTGCGGACCTTGTCCGCCGGCATCTCCATCTGCTGCGCGATCTCTTCGGCCGTGGGTTCACGTCCGTACTGCTGGACCAGGTAACGGGAGGTGCGGATCACCTTGTTGATGGTCTCGATCATGTGGACCGGGATGCGGATCGTGCGCGCCTGGTCCGCGATCGCCCGGCTCACCGACTGCCGGATCCACCACGTGGCATACGTCGAGAACTTGTAGCCGCGCTGGTACTCGAACTTCTCGACCGCGCGCATGAGGCCGATGTTCCCCTCCTGGATCAGGTCGAGGAAGCCGAGGCCGCGGTTCGTGTAGCGCTTGGCGATCGAGACGACGAGGCGAAGGTTGGCCTCGATGAGGCGCTTCTTCCCCTCCTGCGCCTTCATCTCGCCCCGCCGGATCGTGACGAGCACGGAGCGGAGCTGGTCGGCGGGCATGTCGAGCTCACGGAGCACGTGCTGGCTCTTGCGACGCGCCTCGCGGATGTTGTCCGCGGCGTCCACTACTTGCTGGGCGGGGGCGTGGAAGAGCCGGCTCGCGTTTCGGCTCGCGTCCTTTTCCTCGCCCCGGATGCGCGCCGCGTGCTTGATCACCTCCGCCGAGGAGTGGCCGAGGCGCTGCTCGATCCGCCGGATCTCGACGTGCTCGGTGTCGAGCAGGCGCTGCGCTTCCTTCAGCTTGTCGACGAGTGTCGTCACGTGCTTGGCGCCGAGCTGGGTCTCGAGCAGCACGTCACGGACACCTTCCTTGATGGCCTCGAGGCGCTTCTGGATGCGCTCGCGCCGCGCCTTGGAAGTCTTCGCCTTGCCGCTCTCCGCCGCGAGCTTCTCGCGCTCGCCCGTCAGGCGCTTCACGCGACCGACCTGGCGGAGGAACGCCTCCGCGCGCTTGTCCTCCTTGCCCTCCGCCGGCTCGCTCTCCGGCTCGTCGTCGCCGAAGATGTGCCGCGCCTCGACCTCGGCGCGTCGCAGCCGCTCCGCGAGGTTCATCACGTAGGCGAGGGCCGGCTCGAGCGAGAAGACGGCCTCCCGAACCTCGCGCTCGCCGGACTCGATCTCCTTGGCGATCGCGACTTCCTCCTCGCGGCTGAGGAGGGGGACACCGCCCATCTCCTGGAGGTACATGCGGACCGGGTCGGCCGTCTCGCCGGGTGCGCGTTCCGTCTCCTCCGCCTCGGGCGGCTCCTCGACCCACTCCGCCTCGGTCGCAGCCTTCTCCGGCTCTTCGGCAAGCGCCGTGTCCTCGACGGTTTCGACCTCGATGTCCATGTCACCGAGCATCGTGACGACCTGATCGAGGTCCTCGGTCGCGGGCGCTTCGGGGGTTGGTTCGCGGGTGGCAGGCGCGGGCTGGGGCGCGGCCGCCGGCGCCACCCGTGCCCGCGGCGCATGCGACGGCTCGGCTCGCACCTTCTTTTCCTCGACGCGCTTTTCGACCCGCTTCACACTGATGCCCTCAACAGGAGACACGACGTCACAGCGAGACGTGAATTCATGATCGACGGTCTAACGAGCGGCTCTCGACGACGTTCCGTCCGGTAGTGCGCGTGAGATGGGCCGCGTCCTTGGTCGATCGGGTCGCTGCCAGGTGGGGAGACGGTTTAAGAACGCAGTTTTCCAAAAAAGGCTAATACACGGCTCCCCTAGAGTCAAGGGGAATTCTCCCCCATTCAGACGTCCGGGTCACGGTCTACCCCCGTCCATCTCAGGCCCGCCAGTGCTTCTCCCCTCGCCTCGAGCACGCGCCGGAGCCGCTCGAAGCTCGGTTCGCGCTGGGAGGCCTTGAGCGGGTCGTGCGCGGAGAAGTTGACGAGCCGCACGAGACCGCGGCCCCCGTCGTCGAAGTCGAAGGCGTTGATGCACCCAAGGTCCTGCTCGAGATGGGGAATCTCGCCGTCCGAGAGGCCGAGGACGCATGCAAAAAACGCCATGTTGGCACCCCCATGCGCCACGGCGAGGGCGTTCGTCCAGCCGCTGCGCCCGAGCAATTCCGCGAGAAACCGTTGCAGCCGCGCCCGAACCTCCCGGAAGGTCTCCCCGCCGACGAAGGGCGTGTCCCAGGTGACGGCGGGACTCGAGAAGAACCGCAGGACCTGCGAGAAGACCTCCGCGAGGAGCATCCCGTCGCTCACGTTCGGGGTCATCTCGCGCAGCTCGGGGACGACCTCCACCGGGAGACCGCGCGACGCCGCGACGATTGTGGCGGTGCCGACTGCGCGCCGCATCGGGCTCGACAGCACGAGGTCCAGGGGAACCGCGCGAAACAGCTCGGCGGCCGCCTGGATCTGCTCACGCCCGGCCGGGGTGAGGTCGCTGCCGTCCTCCGACTGGCGGCCGAGGTACAGCGTTTCCCCGTGCCGCATGACGTAGAGGCGGCGCACGGCGGCGGACTATACGCGCCCCCGGCGGGTTTTCAATGGGTGCAGGCGCCGTTATGGTAGCCTCGGAGCTGGTGATGGGCCGCCTCGCCTTCGTCGGCGGCACCGGTGCTCAAGGACTCGGTCTCGCCCTGCGGTTCGCGCGGGCGGGCGAGGCCGTGGTCATCGGCTCGCGCGACGCGTCACGGGCCGACGAGGCCGCTCGCCGCATCCGGACAGCGGTGCCGGGGGCCGTCGCCGAGGGCCTTCCGAACCTCGACGCCATCACGTGCTGCGAGCGCGTCGTCCTGACCCTGCCCGCACCCGCCCTCCCGGGCTTCCTCGACATCGCCGCCGGCCGTCTGGCGAACAAGCTGCTGATCGACGTCGCCGTTCCGGTCACCCTGCACGACGGCTTCTTTGCCCTCGCGCCCGTGCCCGGCGCGCCGTCGGCGGGCGAGCTCGTCCAGGCAGTCGTGCCGTCGGCGCGGGTGGTGAGCGCCTTCAAGAACGTGCCGGCGGAGCGACTCCAGGACCTCGACGCCGCGCTCGCGGGCGACGTGATCCTCTGCGGCGACGACGCCGCCGCCCGGGCCGAGGTGGCCGCACTCGTCGCGAAGCTGCCCGGCCTCCGCGCCGTCGATGCCGGACGGCTCGCGAATGCGCGCTATCTCGAAGCGATCACGGCGCTGCTGCTGAACCTCAACCGGAAGTATCGAGCGCGGACGTCGATCGCCATCGTCGGCCTCGACTGACGCGCGTCACCGGGATTTCTTCGCCTGCTCGCGCGCGCGCAGGTCGACGCGGCGGATCTTGCCGCTCACGGTCTTCGGCAGACCGTCGACGAATTCGATCTCCCGGGGGTACTTGTAGGGCGCGGTCACGCGTTTCACGTGCTCCTGGAGCTCGCGCACGAGCGCGTCGCCCGGGAGATGGCCGGGCCGCAGGACGACGAAGGCCTTCACGAGCTCGCCGCGCACCGGGTCGGGGCTCGCCACGACCGCCGATTCGACCACCGCCGGGTGCTCGAGCAACGCGCTCTCCACCTCGAACGGGCCGATGCGATACCCCGCCGAGATGATGACGTCGTCGGCGCGGCTGACGAACCAGAGATAGCCGTCGGCATCGCGCCGGCCGCGGTCGCCGGTCACGTACCACTCGCCCCGCCGGCAGGCGGCGGTCTCGTCGGGATCCTTCCAGTATTCGCGGAAGAGCGACGGCGGGTGGCCGCGCACCGCGAGGTCGCCGACGTCGTCCGCGCCGAGCTCCTCTCCGTCGTCACCGATCACGCGGACGTCGTGGCCGGGGAACGGCTTGCCCATCGACCCCGGACGGATCGGCAGGCCGGGAAGATTGGCGGCGAGCAGCGTCGTCTCCGTCTGCCCGTAGCCATCGTGGATGAGGAGACCGAACGTATCGTGCCAGGCGTGGATCACCTCGGGGTTGAGCGGCTCGCCTGCCCCGGCGCAGTGGCGCAGGCGCGGCAGCCGCCACCGCGCGAGGTCCTGCTTGACGAGCAGCCGGTACTCCGTCGGCGGGGCGCAGAAGACGGAGACCTCGTAGCGGGCGAGCAGGTCGAACTCGCGCTCCGGATCGAACCGGCCGTTGAACATGAAGACGGGCACACCGTTCATCCACGGACCGAACAGCACGCCGTATGCGGCCTTCGCCCAGCCGGTGTCCGAGGTGGTCCAGTGGAGGTCGGTCCGCTGGAGGTCGAGCCAGTAGTCGCCGGTGTAGCGATGGGCGAACACGTACGCGTGGGTGTGGAGAACCGCCTTCGGCTCCTTCGTCGTGCCGGACGTGTAGAAGCAGAGCGCCGGCGCATCCGTCCGCGTGCGTGCGGGGACACCCGTCGCCGCGGCGCGCGCCAGGATGGCGTCGAAGTCGTGCCACCCCGCCGGCGCACCGCCGAGCGCGATGCGGACGTCGAGGCCCGGAATGTCGGCGAGCGCCGCCTCGACCTCCGGCACGAGGTCGATCGCCGTGACGATCGCCCGCGCGCCGCTGTGGCGGGCACGGTACGCGACGTCCTTGGCCCGCAACGACGCCGTACATGGGATGACGATCGCGCCGTGCTTGAGCCCGCCGACGACCGCCACCTGCCACGCCGGCACGCGCGGCAGCATCACGAGGAGCGGCGCACCGGACGGCACGCCGAGCCCGGCGAGCGCGTTCATGAAGCGGTTGCTCGCCTGCTTCAAGTCCCAGAACGTCCAGCGCTCGCGGTGACCCGCCTCGTCTTCCCAGTAGAGGGCCACGCGACTCCGATCCGTCGCCCAGGCGTCGATCAGCGCGCCGAAGTTGAAGTCCTCCGGCACCTGCCACCGAAAGCCGTTCTTCAGCTCGTCGTATGTCCGGCGCGGCGCGATCATATGTTCGCCACTCGCCCGCGGCGGGCGGACGCCTGGATGTACTTGCGCGACACCGGAGACAGGTCATTCGGGCCGATGCGGATCTCGATCAACGTGAAGCGTGGCTCGCGATGCGCCGCGACCAGCGCCTCGCGCAGCTCGTCGATGCGCTCGGCCCGAAAGCCGCGTCCACCCCACGCATCGGCCAGGTGCGCGTAGGGCCATGCGGGAAGCTCCAGGAGCTCCGGGCGCGCGACGACCGGGCGGAAGATCTGCCAGCCTCCGTTGTTGATCAAGAGCACGATGGGGCGGAGCCCGTAGCGCGGCGCGTGCGCAATCTCCGGCCCCGTCATCTGAAAGGCGCCATCCCCGCAGAGGACGAGCGTGCGGAGTCCCGCGCCGATCTCGGCGCCGAGCGCGCCCGGTACCCCGAAGCCCATCGACGCGTAGTAGCCCTGCGCCAGGTATCCGCCGTCGCGCTCCACCCGGACGTCGAGACCCGCGAACAGCATGTCACCGGATTCCGCGACGACGGCGTAACCGCGGCGGCCGCGGAGGAAGCGATTCACCTCGTGGAGCACGTCGGTCACGCGGAGGCGGCGCGTGACGTCCGCGGCGGGCGGCGGGAGGTTGTCGCAGTACCGGACGCGCTCGCGGTGCCGCCGCAGACGGACCCGGAGGAGGCCGCGCACGAAGTCGCGAATGTGGACGTCGGTGTAGGTGTGGAAGCTCGCGTTGACCCGCCCGCCGACGGCCCAGATCGAGCGGTCACGCGTGATGCTCGGCGGCCGGCTGCCGAGATTCATGTCGGTGAGGAGCGTGCCGAGGTTCAGCACCAGGTCGGCACGGTCCACCCGGTCGACGATCGGGCGCGGGCTGATCGGCCCGATGTGGACGCCCATGTGGAGCGGATGGTCCATCGGAAAGGCGCCCTTGGCGAGGACGGTCGTGGTGACGGGAGCGCCCATCCGTTCGGCGAGCGCCCGCACCTCGCGCTGCAGCTTGAAGCGGAAGGTCTCGATGCCGACCATGGTGAGCGGCCGGCGCGAGGCGTTGAAGCGCTCGGCCGTCTCGCGGACCGCCTCCTCGACCTTCCGGTCGTCCGACCGACGAAAGGCGAGCGTGCCGTCCCACTCGAGGATCTCGCGCGGCACGGGAATCCGGCGCTCCACCATGTCGCGGTGGATCTCCAGGTAACCGGGCTGCTGCTCCCGCCAGACGGCACGCACGACGTCGTGCACGCTCTCGGCCGCCGTGCGCGGGTCGTCGAGCACCCGCGCGGCGCAGGTGAGCTCCTGGTAGATGCGGTGCTGCGACTCGATCTCCTTGGCCTGATGGTGGATGAGCATGCCGAGGCGCCGCTCCTCCTCGCCCGGCCCGCCGCTGATCACGAGCACCGGCACGCGCTCCGAGAACGAGCCCGCCACCGCGTTCACCATGTTGTGGCCGCCCGCGCCGTACGTGACACAGACGACGGCGAGACGTCCGGTGGCGCGCGCATATCCGTCGGCCGCGAACCCGACGCCCGGCTCGTGGGACAGCGTGACGATCCGGAACGCCCGCCCGCGGCCGAAGCGGAAAAAGAGACGGATCACGAGGTCGCCCGGGATGCCGAAGAGGTGGGTCACACCGATCTTTGCGAGGTAGGCGACGAGAAAGTCGCCGAGCGGCATCGTGGGGCGCACCGGCTGCCTAGGCGAAGAACTCCTCGACGTTGCCCGACGCGACCCGGACCGTCTGCTCCTGACGTCCGCGGAAGACCCGGAGCGTCACCTCGTCGCCCGGATGCCGGCGCCAGAGGAGCTGGTAGAAGGTACGGCGGTCGCGCACTTCGTCGCCGTCCACGGCCAGGATGACGTCGCCCGCCTTCAGGCCCGCCTGCTCGCCGGGACCTCCGGGCAAGAGGCCGGCGATGACGACGTGCTCCTTCATCGCGTACGAGAAGATGCCGAGCCAGGCGCGGCCCGGGAGGCCAACCGCGAGGCTGTGCGCGAGGAAGCGGTCCGTCGCGTCGAGGTAGTACTCGGCAGGCACGACGAGCGAGAACCGGCCGATCTCGTTCAGGTTGAGCGAGACGACGCCGAGGACCTCCCCGCGCGGGTCGAGCAGCGGGCCGCCGCCGAGACCTGGATTCATCGCGGTGGTCATGACGGCCCGGTCGAGGACGTACTCCCAGTTGGCATCGAACGGCCCGATGTAGCTGACCGCGCCGTTGGAGACGCGCGCCGCACCTTCACCGACGCTCGCCACGATGAACACGTCCTCGCCGAGCTCGAGACCCGCCAGGCGCCGGAGCGGCAGCGACGGCAGGCCCTGGTCCGGCAGCCGGATCAGCGCGAGCCCCGAGGCGAAGTCGTGGTGGACGACGTCGGCGACGTACTCTCGCTGGTCGAGCAAAGTGACGCGCACCTGGGGCGCGCCGAGCACGACGTAATTGACGGTGAGCACGAGGCCGCTCGGGTCGATGATCGTCCCCGTACCCATCCGTTCGGTGCCGAGGATGCGAGACGACGGATGGGCTTCCGGGATGTCGGCCCGGATGTGCACGGTGGCCGGCAGCACCTTGCCCATCAAGCTGACGGACGCGTTCACGGCGCCGCACGCTAGACGCTGCCCCCGCGGGACGCAAGCACGACCGCGGCCTGCGACGCGTGCGGATCAACCGCATCGCAGGCTGTCCGCCGCCGCCGTCATGGAGTAGATCAGCCGAATGCGGCCGCTGCGTGACGACTTCGCCGCCCTCGTCGGCCGCGAAGCCGACTGTGGACTCGCACGCGGCGCGCTCGAGATCGCGCGCATCGCGTATCCGGCCCTGGAGCCCGCGCAGTACCTGACCAAACTCGACGAGCTCGCCGAAGGCACACGGGCGCGGATGGCGGGCGGCTTGCCACCCGAGGCCGTCGCGCGCGCCGTCGGCGATCATCTCTTCCGCACGTGCGGCTTCCGCGGCAACGCCGAAGACTATTACGACCCCCGGAACAGCTTTCTCAACGACGTGCTCGATCGGCGCACCGGCATTCCGATCTCGCTGTCGGTCGTCTTCATCGAGGTGACCCGCCGTCTGGGTGTGACCGCGGACGGGGTCGGTTTTCCGGGCCACTTCCTCGTGCGCGTCGCCGGCGAGCGCGGTCCAGTGCTCCTCGACCCGTTCTTCGGCGGCCGCGCCGTCGGCGACGCCGAGCTGATCGAACGCCTGCGAACGCTGCCTGGCGGCCGGCAGCTGAACGCCGTCCCGCCGGAGACCGTCCGTGCCGCGAGCACGCCCGAGGTGCTCACCCGCATGCTCCGCAACCTCGTGCGCGTCTATCTCGACCGCCGTGACACCGCGCTGGCACTCGCCGCCGTCGATCTACTTCTCGTGCTGTTGCCTGATTCACCCGATGACCTCCGCACGCGGGGCGCGCTGTACGAGAGCCTCGACTGCGCCGCCGCGGCGCTGGCCGACTTCCGCCGCTACCTCGCGCTCGCCCCGACCGCGCCCGACGCCGATGACGTGCGCGAGCGCCTGACCCGCCTCGCCAGGACGAACCCGACGCTTCATT
>VBKG01000506.1 GCA_005879585.1 Deltaproteobacteria bacterium
CGAGGCCGCGGCCCGCTTCGGAGGGACGGGACTCGGCCTCAGCATCTCGAGGAAGCTCGTCGAGCTGCTCGGCGGCCGACTCGGCGTCCGGAGCCGGTACGGTGAGGGGTCGGAGTTCGTCGTCTGCCTGCCGTTGCCGGTGACCCCCGTGGCCCGCGCCGTGCCGGCGGCCGTGGCGCCGCTGCGCGTGCCGAGCGCCGCCTGAGCGCCGCCTGCGGGATCGCGGCGCGCGACGTCGTCTGATTGCCGCCGGGAGGCCCGTCGGGTAAGCGAGTCCAGATGGATCTGGCGCGCCTCCGGGCCGCGCTCCGCTTCGATAGCGGCGGCTGGCGGCGCTTCGCGGAACTCGGCTGCGTGTGGGGGCCCGAATGGTGGAAGCGGGGCTCCCCTCCCGCGATCGCGGCGATCGTCTTCGCGATCGCGCGCCAGCAACGCCGCACCGTGCTCCGCAACCAGCGGCACGTGCGCGGTCGCCGGCCGTGGCTCGTCGAGCGGCGGGATGCGTATCGCGTGTTCGCCGAGTTCGCCCGCTCGGTGACCGAGAGCATGGAGCAGTGGGGGCCGCGGCCGCGCCCGCTGAGCCTCGACGTCC
>VBKG01000507.1 GCA_005879585.1 Deltaproteobacteria bacterium
GCTCGTCGTCGCGCACGAGCCGAACCCGACCGTGCGCCGGTTCATGCACCAGCTCCGCACGCGGCACGGCATCCGGCTGATCTACTCGGGCGCCTCGGTGTTCGCGGCGCTGCCCGTGCTCGAGGCGCTGCGCCGCCACGAGGTCGTCGGCATGCAGATCGACCCGTGGGGCGGCGCCCAGGGGAGCCACGCGCTCGACTTCTGCGGGGCTCCCGCGCGCTTCCAGCTCGGGCCGTTCGCGATCGCGCGCGTGGCGCGCGCGCCGGTCGTGCCGGTGTTTGCGGTGCGCCTCGGCATCCGGCGCTACGAGCTGCGGACCGTCGGCCGCTTCGATCCGGCCACACCGGCGGACGCGGTCGCGGCGCTCACGGCAACGGTCCGCGCCTACGAACGTCTCGTCCGCGAGCGGCCAGAGCAGTGGCTCATGTTCGACGACGTCTGGCGCGAGGCCGCGGCGCCGGCCGCGCCTTACGAGATCGTACCCCAGGCCTCGGGATTGCGCCGCAGGTAGCGGTGCACCTTGGCGTTGGCGACGAGCATCGCCATCGATTCCAGCGGACGCTTGCGCGACGGCGGCACGAAGCGCCGGAGCATGCTGCGCACCGAGTAGAAGCCGGAGTAGATCCGCCGGAAGCCGTCGAGCATCTCGCCAGGCGTCATGTGGAGCGGGCGCACCGTGGCGGTGCCGTAGTCGTAGCGCCCCCAGTCGTCGTCGAGGATCCGGCCGGCGGCGAGCATGTCGGCGTGGAACTTCGTGCCCGGATAGGGAGCGGGCGTGAAGAGCTTCAGAAAGCCAATCTTGTTCTCGTCGAGCCAGCGGAGCGTGGCGGCGAAGCTCTCCGGCGTGTCGCCGTCCAGGCCCACCATGATGAGCGCGATCACCTGGATGCCGCGGGCGCGGAGCTGCCGGACGTCCTCGGCGAAGCGGCTCGGACGGTTGAAGCTCTTGCTGACGCTGGCGAGGCTCGCGTCCGACAGGCTCTCGAAGCCGATCGACAGGACCGTGGCACCCGAGCGCGCCGCGAGGTCGAGCAGCTCCGGATCGCGGGCGATGTTGATCGTCGCCTGGCTCACCCAGCGGACGCGCAACGGGATCAACCGGCGGAAGAGCTCCTTGGCCTCCTCGGGGCGCGCGACCGGGTTGTCGTCGAGGAAGAGCAGCCGCCGCGCGCCGAGGCGACCGAGCCGCCGCACGTCCTCGATGACGTCGTCGACGGGGCGGGTGCGGTAGCTGCGCTCGTAGTAGGCCTGGACCGCGCAGTACTCGCAAGGATGCGGGCAGCCGCGCGAGAACTGGATCGGCCAGTAGAAGTACATCCGGTAGAGCCAGCTCGAGCGAAAGGTGTCCGGTTTGAGCAGCGGCAGCGACCACGGATCGATCCCCGGCAGGTCGCGGAGGTCGTGCCAGCGTTCGGCGCGGTAGATGCCGCGCGAGCGGCCGGCTTCCAGGTCCGCGAGGACGTCGGCCCAGACGTACTCCGCCTCGCCGGCCACGACGGCGTCGGCGTGGCGCAACGACTCCTCGGCGGCGAGGGTCACCCACGTGCCGCCGAGCACGACCTTCTTGCCGCGCGCGCGGAAGTGGTCCGCGAGGTCGTACGCCCGGCGGATCTGCGGTCCCATCGCGGTGATGCCGACGACGTCGGCCTCGCGCTCGATCCGCGCGACGTCCAGGTCGGCCATGAGCTCGTCGGTGAAGTCGACCCGGTGCGGCGCAGGCGTGAGCGCCTTCAGGTAGGGTAGCGTGATGCCGCTCGTCCAGTAGCGCGTCGTCTTGTGGAGCGCGCCGTCGGGGAGGTAGTGGGTCGGCGAGACGAGGTGGAGGCGCATCGGGCGGCCGCCTCACGGAATGCCGGGAGCGGACGAGGCTGTCAATTTAGCTCGGCCGGGTCGGGCTCGCGCTCGTCGCAGTAGCGTCGGACCAGATCGAGCAGCGCGTCCGGGTCG
>VBKG01000226.1 GCA_005879585.1 Deltaproteobacteria bacterium
CGACGCTGCGCTTCGACGTGTTGAGGAAGCGAAAGAGCACGCCGTCCTCGCCCGGCGGCAGCTCCGCGCCGGAGGACGTCCAGCGCCGCATGGGATCGCCACCCGCCGGCTGCTCCACCTTGATGACATCGGCCCCGGCGTCGGCGAGCAGCTTCGTGGCGTACGGCGCCGCGATGTCGGTCGCGAGCTCGACGACGCGGAGCCCCGCGAGCGGCGGAGTCACGGCAGCGTGTCGGGAATGCGATCGAGGCGGTAGAGCGCCTTGCAGTTCGCGTGCAGCATCTTCTTCACGTCGACCTTCGGCACGCCGCGGAACAGACGCTCGACGGTCACGCGGTGGTTCGGCCAGTCGCTCCCGGTGTGCGGATAGTCGGTGGACCACAGCGGTCGCTGTTCACGAGGTGTACATGGTTGGCCGGTGCCGCTCCATGACCGACGTACTTCCGCGGGCATTCGATCGGCACGATGCGTGCACCGCTCGGGAAGAACCATGGCCGCACAGGACTACTACTTCTCGAGCAAGTCGATGCCTACGCTGGGACGCATGTGGATCCTCAAGATGCTGCAGGACGCCAGCGGGAGCGGCGGGGGCCTCAGCATGCTCGGCTCGGTGGTCCAGGAAGCGAGCGAGCGCGGCGGCTTTCTCGGCCTCGCCGTGAGCCACTATCCGATCCCGATGCTCATGTCGCAGCCCGGAATCGTGACCCGAGCGCTCGCGGGGATCCGACCCGAGCTCGGGCTCGCACCGGACGATCCGATCGTCCTCGTCCAGGCGCTCACGATCGCGAACCAGAGCATCATGATAAACCGCAAGGATGCGTTTGCGACGGGTGTCGGCCCACTGCCGGCCCTCCCGGCGACCTTCGGCCTCGACGTCGACTACGGCAAGATGGTAAGCGCGACGATCAACTTCGGCACGACCGCTGAGCTCCGATACATCCCGCTCGGATACCTGGGCGGCCTCTACCGCCACGTGAACGGCACGGCGACGGCGGTCGATCCGACGGGCGTGCTCGAGGACAACTACGTGGTCGACTCGGTGCTGCTCACCCACGACGTGGAAGTGAGCTTCACGTCGGCGGAACGCTTCACGGGCGATTTCGATGCGAAGCTCACGGCGTTCGGCAGCATCCCCGCCGGCAATCTGAAGGTGATCTATCGGCGGATGGACGACCGGACGATCGTCGCGAAGGTGAGAGGAGAGAAAGCCTGGCTCGCCGCGTTCAGCGTGAGCGAGTGGCATGATCTCAACATGACGTGAGACCCTGGCTTCACTTGTGATGAACCCGTGCGCGCCCGTGACGCGCGCGCTCGACATCGTGGTCCCGATCCGCAACGAGGTGGACAGCATCGACGAGTTCCATGCGCGGGTCGAGCGGCTCGGCCTCGCCGACGCCCTGATCTTCGTCGACAACGCTTCCACCGACGGCACGCTCGAGCGCCTGGCGGCCTGCCCCCGCGTGCGCGTCATCCGCCACGCGACCGACGAGGGCTGGGGCGCCTCGATGCGCGACGGGATCGCGGCATCGGACGGCGAGCTGATCGTCATCATCGACGCCGACCTGGAGTATCCTCCGGAGGCGATCCCGCGGCTGCTGGAGGCGTTACGGGAGCACCCCGTGGTGTACTGCTCGCGTTTCCGCGGAGCGCGACCACCCGACATGCCGCTCTTCCGCCGCCTGGGCAACGCGTGGCTGTCACGACTCTACAACGTGCTCTTCCACCAGCACGTCACCGATTTCGCCACCGGCATGAAGGGGCTCCGTCGCGGCGCCCTGCCGCTCGAGCGGCTCCGGCGGAAAGGCTTCGAGCACGGCGCGGAGATCGCCGCGCTGGTCGCCCTCTCCGGGCACCGGATCGAGGAAATCGCGGTCGAGTACGCCCCGCGCCGGCGCGGCCGGTCGAAGATGCGTCACCTCCGCGAGACGATGAAGGTGGTGTGCTATCTTCTGTGGTACCGCCTCCGCGGGCGCGTGGGCGGCATGAGCAGCTGACGGCCCCGCGCTACGACTCGAGATCGCGCGGCGCGAGCCCGAAGGCGGTCAGCCGGTCGCGCCAGAATGCCGACGTCGCCTGCTGCGCTCGCAGGCGGTCGAGGATGTGCGGGTCCGGCGCGCCGTCGAGCCGCCGCTGGACGACGGCGAGGGCGTAGAGCGCGAAGGCGTTGTCCGGCGCGATCAGGTCGCAGATGCCCTGCAGCGTGCGGCGGTGCTGTGCGAGCTTGACCGGCCGGGTCTCGGCCAGGACGCGCTCGTAGTTCAGCCGGAAGTTCATGTAGAACCACAGGTCGTCGATCTGCGCGCGGGTCGGGATGGCCTCCGCCGGCAGGGCTTCGATCATGGCGCGGAAGTCGGCGCCGGTGCCCCGCACGTCGTGCTCCAGGCCGACGTGCTTGCCGTAGGCCCCGGTCATGTAGCGCACGGCCTTCGGATCGGCGTCGTCGAGCAGACCCTGCTCGATCATCGTCTGGTAGATCGGCGTGCTCGGGAGCGGTTGCAGCGGCTTGATCCGGTACCAGTCGAGGTTCATCTGCCGCGACACCGCGATCGTGTCCCGGATCATGCCGACGGTCTCCCCCGGAAAGCCGAGCATCAGGTAGACGTTGGCATTGATTCGCTGGTGCCGGCCGAGGACGTCCGCGGCGCGGAGGAACGTCTCGACCGTGCCGGGCTTGGCGATCTGGCGCAGCACCGTCGGGTTCCCGGATTCCATGCCGATGATGAGCGCGATGCACCCGCTCGCCTCGGCCGCCGCGATCACCTCCTCCGTGCACGACGCGGCAATGACGCCGTTCGACGCATCCCACGTGAGGCGCAGCCCGCGGCGGACCATGCCATCGAAGAGCGCGATTGCCCGCGCGTGGTCCTTGAGCAGGTCGTCGTCGAGCCACATCACGTGGCCGACGCCGAACTCCTCCTCGAGTCGTTGCAGCTCGTCGAGCACGGAATCGACCGGGCGCAGCCGTACCCCGGCGCCATTGAAAGCCCGCACGCTGCAGAACGTGCAGCGCGCTCGGCAGCCGCGCGTGGAGAGCGCGGTCGCGAAGCGCGTCCCTGGTGCCTTGAAGTACGGGAACGAGCCGACGATGCCGTAGCGGGTGAGTTCTCCGATCTCGGTCAGCTCGAAGGCCGGTATCACGTCCATCACGGCCGCGGTCGGCTGACAGCCGTCCAGGAACCGGTGCCGGCCGCCCACGCCGTCGGCGAGGATCACCTGCCCGAGCGCGTCGACCCCGAGCTCGCCGCGGACGACGCGGACGAAAACCTGCACCGAACGGTCCGCCTCGCGCAGGAACGCGAAGCGCGCGGCGGGGATGTCGTCCAGGACCCGCTCGACGTCATTGGTCACGTGGACGCCGCCGATCGCGACCGGCACGCCGCGGCGATCCGCCCACGAGCACACCTGGCGCAGCGACTCGTGCGTCATCGTGAACATGCAGGTGATGCCGACCAGGTCGGGCTGGAAGGCGTCGATCGCGTCGTCGAGATGCCGCTGCCATACGCAGTCGAGGTCGAAGGCGGCCGCCGACGCCGCGGCATGGCTCGCCTTCAGCACCTCGTGGTTGAGGTTCACGATGCGGACGTGGACGCCCACCCGACGGAGCTGCTCGGCGAGCACGACGAGGCCATAGGGCGGGAAGTTCGGACAGACGCCGCGGCGCGCGGCGTCGAAGCGGAACAGGCTGGCATCCGCGTCGGGCGGGTTCACCAGCAGGACGCGATCGAGGCGGCCGGCGGGAAACTGCGCCCGCAGGAAGCCCTGCGCGCAGACGAGCCCGTCGCCGGTCACGCCGGCGTGCGGCTCGGGAGGCATGGGCGGATGCGGCGCCGGTCCATGGCTTGGCGATGGTCCCACACGGCATTCGCGGAAGTCAACGTCAAATGCCCGCGGTGCACACGTGCGGGTGGCGTCAACGCGAAGAGACCCCCTGATGAGCCTTACGCGTACTGCGTCCTATCCTCTACGCCCGCGTGACGAAATGCCTCCTGACGTTCGCGGCATTTGTTGCAGGCGCCGCAATGCTTCCCCTCCCGCGGCGCCATGCAGGTCAGCGTCAGGTGCAGCGGCAACGCCGCGAAGCGCGCGATCAGGTCGCTCTTCTGCAGACGCCCGTACGGCGCGACCACCTCAATCTCGTGCGCGAGGGCCCTGCTGAGCAGGCGGCCGTAGCCCTCCAAGAAGGACGGCGTCGCATCAGGGAACGGGTTCGCGTCGAGCGAGCCGATCGCGATCATGCCGATGTCGTGCAAGGCGCACCACACCGCCGTCACGCCGATCAGGAGGACGTTGCGCCCCGGCAAGTAGACCGCGCTGTCCGGCGCCCCGTAATCCGGGACGCCTTCGCCCGTCGTGCTCCAGTGCTCGCCATAGAGGCGCCGCAGCGGCAGCTCGAGCGACGTCAGCGGCTGGACGTTGGTGTCGTTCAGCGCGTCGAGGAAGACACGGAGCGCGTACTTCTCTCCGTCTTCCCAGGCGAGGCCAGCTTCGACGTAGATGGGGAAGACCTTCGCCTCGCCGGCGATGTCGGCGATAAGGACGCCGCTATCGAGCCCGCCGCTGGCTAGGACGGCGACGCGTCTCACCGTGCGCCTCGGGCCTGGTCGCGACACGACCCAGTATACACACAAGGGCCGTCTGCGTAGGCTGGCGGGTCGATGACCGACGCGCCTTGGTACGAGAGCTTTTTCGGCGACAACTATCTCGACGTCTACGGCCACCAGTTGAGCGCCGAGGGCGTAGAACACGAGGCCAGCTTCGTCGAGCGGGCGCTGGCGCTGAAGGCGGGCGAGAGCCTGCTCGACCTCTGCTGCGGACCTGGGCGCCATGCGCTACTGCTGGCGCAGCGCGGCCTGCGCGTCACGGCCCTGGACCTGAGCCAGCCGTACCTTGACGCGGCGGCGGCTGAGGCGAAGCGCCGGGGCATCGAGATCGAGACAGTGCGTGCCGACATGCGCGCACCGGGTTTCGACGGCCGCTTCGACGCCGTGATCAACATGTTCAGCTCGTTTGGCTACCTGGAGTCGGAGGCAGAGGACGCGAAGGTGTTGCGGGGCGTTGCGGCGGCGCTGCGGCCAAGCGGCCGCGCCCTCTTCGACCTGATCAACCGCGAGTGGGTCATCAGAAACCAGGTGGCGAACGAATCGCGCACGGGCGCGAACGAGACGGTCTATCTCGAGCACCGTGAGCTCAACCTCGTGACGAGCCGCAACCACGTGACCTTCATCGCGGTCGCGTCCGATGGCCGCCGCCGCGACCTGGACGGGCACCACATCCGTCTCTACACGCTCACGGAGCTCATCGGCATGCTCGAGGCCACCGGTCTACGCCTCGAGCGCGTATACGGCGGCTTCGACGGCGAGGTCTACGGGGTCGACACGCGTCGCATGATCGTCGTCGCGACGAAGCCCTAGAGTCCCGAATCTCGAGAGCCCTACTCCGGGACGAACATCGGCGCCGTGACCTCGCCCCGCACACCGGCGAAGCGGAGCGGCCGGAAGACGACGCGCACGGGCAGGTCGATCCGCAGCACCGCCGGCTCGCAGTCGACGATGCGCGTCACGATGCGCACGGCCGGATCCTCCTCGATCGCCACGAGCCCCGCGACGTACGGCACGTCCGCCGCGAGCTGGGGGATGAAGGCCCGGCGGACGACGGACCACGAGAAGAGCCGCGCGCGGCCGCTGACCGCTGTCCACGTCGAGGACGCCGAACCGCAGAACCGGCACGTGGCGTCGGGATACCAGCGCCAGCGGCGGCAGGCGTCGCAACGCGGCAACGCCAGCTCGCCGCGCGCCGCGGCGGCCCAGAACTCGCGCGTCGGCGGCCATTCCGTATCGGGCAGCGGGAACTCGCGCCGGAAGCTCGTCACCGGCGCCTCAAGATGAGGGTGCTCGCCTGCGGCCCGGTGTACCCGCCGTAGACGCCGATCTCGGCGTCCTTCACCTGCGCCGCCGCCTCGCCGCGGAGCTGGCGGACCACCTCGACGACGTGCGCGATGCCGAGCACGTAGGCGTGGGAGAGCATGCCACCGTGCGTGTTGTACGGGATTCGCCCGCCGTCGAAGTGCAGCGTCGTCCCCTCGACGAACGGGCCGCCCTCCCCTTTTTTGCAGAAGCCCATGTCCTCGATCTGCATGAGCGAGACGATCGTGAACGGGTCGTAGCAGGCCAGGACATCGACGTCCGCGGGCGAAAGGCCCGCCATGCGGAAGGCGCCGGGCGCGGCAAAGACCTGCGGCGTCGCCGTGAAGTCGCCCTGCTGCGCCCAGTAGGTCCGCGTCCTCGAGTTCCCGACGCCGACGCCCGCGACCTCGATGACCGGGCGGCGCAGGTCGCGCGCCCGCTCGACGGACGTCATGACGTACGCCCCGCCGCCGTCGGAGATGAGGCAGCAGTCCTCCTTCCGGAACGGATCGCAGATCGTCGGGCTCGCGAGGTACTGCTCGAGCGTGAGTGGCTTGTCGCGCAGCACGGCGGCGGGCGTGCGATTCGCGTGCCGCCTGCAGGCGACGGCGATGGCGCCCAGCTGAGCCGGCGTCGTGCCGTACTCGTGCATGTGGCGGCGCGCGATGGTCGCGAAGTACACGGGCTGCGGGAACCAGCCGAACGGCACCTCGAGGTTCTGCTTGAAGAGCTCGGCGGCGTGCACCTCGCCGGGACCGCCGACCATGTCTGCGCGCTGGGTCGCCCATGCGACCGAGAAGACGTTGACGATGGTGCGCGCCTTGCCGGCGCGGATCGCGAGCGCGGCCTCGTGCGGCGCGGAGCCCGCCCAGACCATCCCGCCGCCCGCGGTGGACGTCCACATCTCGTGCGTCGTGCCGAAGTGCGCGCGGTAGTCGTCGGCCCCGAACTGCTGCCCGTCGAATGGCGTGTGCATGATGCCGTCGACGTCGCGCGGCGTGAGGCCCGCGTCGGCGAGCGCGCGCTCGATCGCCTGCGCGCCGATCTGCTTCGTCGTACGACCCGACGCCTTCGTGTGGTCGGCCTCGCCGACGCCGGCGATCGCGACTTCGCCGGAGACGTCGTCCAGGTCGGATGGGAACCCCCAGTCGGCGGTCATCGCGCCATGGCGTACCACCTTCGTTGACAATGATGAAGGTTCGCTTCATGGGACGCGCTTTCGCACGTGGTACCGGACCGCGATCACCGCGAGATCCCACGCCGTCCGCACCATCTGGAGCGGGCCGATCTTCGACCCCGACACGTCGATCCAGCGCTGCAAGGGGATCTCGACGAAGTCCGCCGGCCGCAGCGGCGGGTCGCCTTGCAGCAGACGGCCGATCAGCTCGACGTCGAACGCCCAGCGCGACGCGAACGGCGTGGCGAGCGCGTGGCGCACCGCCGGGGTGTCGCGAAAGAACTTCGCGCCGCACTGCGTGTCGTAGACCCGCACGCCGAGGACCAGCGACGCGGCCGTGGCGAACAGCCGGCCGAGGTAGTGCCGGTGGGCGCGGCGCGCGATCGCCGTGCCGAGCAGCGCGACGCGGGCGCCCATGACCACCACCGCGTGACGCCGCTCCATCTCGGCGAGCAGGCGGAGGACCTCCGGGACGGGCGTCGAGAGGTCGGCGTCGACGTACCCGATGGTGGTCGCGCCGCCCTCGAGCGCCTCGCGGAGACCCCGCCGGACGGCCTCGCCCTTGCCCGCGTTGCCGGGGAGGGACAGCGCCGTGATGGCGCCGTCGCCGCGCGCGGCGAGGCTTGCGAGGCGGGCGGCGGTCCCGTCCGTCGAGCCGTCGTCGACGAAGAGCACGCCGATGCCGGGTGCCGCCGCGAGCGCGAGAAACGACGCATCGTCCAGGCGCGCGGCCTCGTTGAAGCAGGGCACGACGACTACGGTTTGCGGCACAGCGCCCACCAGCTGAGCCCCGGCACGTCGAGACCCGCGCGCGAGAGGAGCAGCGAGAGGCGCCCCTCGAGCGCGAGCGCCTCCTCGAGGAGGCGCGCGGTCGCGGCGCCCGACCGCCATTCGAGGGAATGCGCCGCGGCCGTCCGCTGACGCCGCCGGAGCAACGTGCCGAGGTAGCGGGGAAGAATCAACGAGTGGAAGAGGCCGCCCCGGCGGACGATGGCGAGGCCGGCGTCCGCGACGAGCCGCGCGGCGCCCGCCGGCGCGTACCGGCGATGGTGGCGGAGCCAGGCGTCGTGGTCGTTGTAGAGCGCCATCCACGTGGGAACGCTGATCACCACGAGGGCGCCCGGCTCGAGGCTCCGACCGACCAGCTCGGAGAGGAACTCCTGGTCTCGCTCCACGTGCTCGAGGACGTCGAGCAGCAGGAGAATACCGAACCGCCCCGTCGGCGGCTCGGCGGAGAATTCGATCGCCCCGCCGCTAGCGTCGCCCGCGCCGACGTCGAGGATGGCCTGCGGCCGTCGGTCGGCACCCGCGTCGCGGAGGAGCGCCCGGAAGAAGCGGAAGCGCGCGAGCTCCCAGGGATGACGGTGAAAGGGATGGGCGGGGCGTTCGGAGAGATCCATGCGATCGGCCGCGATCCCTTAGCACGACCCGGCGCGGGCTGTCGTCGACTTCGGGACGCCGGCGAGGGTATGACGAACGGCCCGTGACGACCCAGGCGCGCACCGCACGCGAGCAGTCCCGGCGCCGGTCCCGCGCAGAACGACGCGCCCGCGGACGCATGGTCACGCTCGAGACCACAGGAGGCCCCGACGGCCGTTCGACGGACCGCGCGATGCAGGCGTTCGATCGGGCGGTCGTGGCGCTCGTGGCCACGTGCGCCGTGTACACCCTCTGGCGAGGCGCGACGCTCCAGGTCGAGTACTACGACGGCTATCGCTATCTCGCGAACGCGAGCCGGCTGCTCGGCGAGGACGTCAGCTTCGACCAGATCCGGCCCCCGCTCCTGACGCTTCTCCTGGTGCCCGTCGTCGCGCTCGGCCGGCTCGGCGGTCCCGCGAACGCCGCACTGGTGTTCGGTCCGCATCTCTTCAGCGCGGTCCTCTCGCTGTGCACCGCGGCGGCGGTGTTCGTCCTCTTCGCGGCGCCGTGCGGCCGGCGAGTCGCGCTCGTCGGCACGCTGCTCTTCATGACCTCGCGGTACTTCGTCCGCTACGGCGCGCACGTCATGACCGACGTCGTGACGGCCGGGGCGTCGGCACTGTCCGTCGCCCTCTGGATGCGTGCGCGCACGGCACTCCGATTCGGGCGGTATGCTCTCTTTGGGGCCGCGCTCGGTGCCGCGATGGCGATGAAATTCAGCAGCGCGCTCCTCCTCCCCGCGCTCCTCGCCGCGGAGCTCGTGGCGACAGTGGGGGAATCGCCCACGCCACGATGGCGACGCTTTGCGGGACTCGCGGTCGCAGCGGGGACCGCCGCGGGTTTTTTCCTCGCCGCGGAGGGGCTCGTGCTGTGGCGCGTCCACGGCTCCGGCGCATGGCGGGAGCTCGGGGTGGTCCTCCGGGGCGCGAAGGGCGCCGTCGACGCGTGGCCGGGAGAATCGTGGCGCGACTATGTTCCCATGCTGCAGACGATGGTGTCTCTCCCCGTCGTCGTGCTCGCGGTCGCCGGCATGGCACGCGCGCTCTGGCGGCCGGAGCGGCGCGACGTCCCGTTCTGGTCGTGGCTTCTCCTGATCGGCGGCAGCATCGTCCTGTTCGTCGGCCACACCGAGGCGCGCTACCTGCTGCCGGCGCTGCCGCCGTTCTTCTACTTCGCGCTCCGCGCCGTCGAGCTGCCGGGCCGGTTCGGAGTCGCGCTGCTCGTCCTGCCCGTGGTCGCCTCGATCGCGAACGGCGCCGCCCAGGCGTGGAGCGACCAGGATCCGGTCTTCCGCCACGACGTGCAGCGGCGGGCGGTGGCCTTCGCCGCGGCGTCACTCCGCCACGACGGCCGGCTCTGGATCCTCGGGCGGCGACACACGCTGTCGGCGCAGGAGCCGGGCCCCGTCCCGCAGGACGAGTTCTGGAACACGTTCCACTTCGAGCGGCACGTGGCCGAGTACTTCGTCGGTCGGCAGCTGCCCGTCCTGCCGCTCCCCAACGGACCGCTGAGCGCCGTCACGCCGCGGCTCGCCGCGCAGGTCGCCGACGGCGATGCCGTGCTCCGTCTGAACGACGTCAACTACTATACCTCGAGGTTTCCGACGGGGCCGCATCCGGCGCCGCTCGAGGTCTGGAGCATCCGGCGGCTCGACTTCCACGCCACGCCGGGCAGCCCCGAGCTACTCGTGGACAACGCCGGCGCGTCGCTGCGGGTCGAGCTCGGCCAGAATCCCGAAGAGGTCGTGCTCACGCCCGACCGGTCGCTCGGCGACTTCGCCACGTTCCTCGCGTCGGCGAACGGGGCCGATCCGCGGTTCGCCGGGCACGTGCAGCTCACGGCGTGGACCCCTGCGTCCGTCGCCGGCGGCGCGGCCGCGATGCCCGCGTCGGTGATCCTGCTGCGGGTCGACGTCGAGCACGTCGGGCTCTGAGCGGATCCGCGGCGTAGCGCTGATGCACGGGCTGCGATCGCGTGCGCCGGTTGACGCTCCCGCCGAGACGGAGTACGCGCGCGGACGTGCGAACGTGTGCCGCGTGCCTGCTCGCGGTCTGCCTCGTCACCGCGGCCGTGCTCGACGCCGCGGATTCCCTCGTCTGGAGTACCGATCGCGGCGAGGTCGACGCGCACATCGAATCGTGGCCACTCCCGCGCGTGCTCGAGGCGATCTCGTCCGAGACCGGCTGGCAGATCTACGTCGAGCCGGACGCGCACCACACGGTCAGCGTGCGCTTCAAGAAGCTGAAGCCTCGCGAGGCGCTCGATCGGCTGCTCGCGGGGTACAACTTCGCGCTGCTCCCGCAGGTGAGCGGCCCGGCGAAGCTCTTCGTCTATCGGAACTCCGTGAACGACGCGACCGAGCTCATCCACGTCACCGGGAAAGCGGACCATCGGCGGAGCCGCCCGATTCCCACCGAGCTGATCGTGGCGCTGAAGCACGGGTCGGAAGCGGGCGTCGACGCGCTGGCCCGGCGATTGGGTGCCACGGTGGTGGCGCGGCTCGACGCGGCGGGCGCGTACCGGCTCCGGTTCGGCGATGAAGCCGCCGCACGGGGCGCGCGGGCCAAGCTCGAGCACGAGAGCGACGTGGCATCCGTCGAGACGAATTTCTCGATCGCCCCTCCCGGCAACCTCGAGCCGCTGGCGATGAGCTCGGGGCCGCCGGCGCTGCCCCAGCCCGACGTCTCGCCGTCGGCCGATCGCGTGGTCGTGGCGTTGATCGACACGGCGGTGCAGCCGCAAGGGACGCTCGTCAAGGATTTTCTCCAGCCGGGGATCTCGCTCTTCGGCGACTATCAGCCTCCGGCCGATCGGATGACGCACGGCACGGCGATGGCCGAAACGCTCCTCGACGGGGTCGGGCGCGCGCTCCAGGAGCGCGGCGATGCCGGCGCCAAGGTGCCGGTCTCGATCCTGCCCATCGACATCTACGGCGGCGACGAGAGCACCACGACGTTCGACCTGGCGCGCGGCCTCTACGAGGCGCTCAACCGGCACGCGAACATCGTGAACCTGAGCCTCGCGGGCGACCACGACAGCCCGCTCGTGACGGACCTGATCCGCGAGGCTGCCGCGCGGGGCGTCCTCTTCTTCGCCGCGGCCGGCAACCTCCCGGTGACCAGCCCGACCTATCCCGCGGCCGACCCCGGCGTCATCGCGGTGACCGCGGGCGACGCGCGGGGCGACATCGCGTCGTACGCCAACCGCGGCTCGTTCGTGGATGCGATGGCGCCGGGGATCAACGTCGTCCACTTCGACCAGAACGCGTGGCTCGGCACGGGCACCTCGTTCTCCACGAGCTGGGTGAGCGGCTGGGCGGCAGGATTCATGGCGACGGCGGGCCACTCCGCGTCGAGCACCCGGGCCGAGACGCTGCAACGCTGGCGTATGCCGACGCAGTGATGAAGTTTCAATTCGCCTTTCGTTCGCCCCGCATCATTATATAGGGCAAGGCCAGCTCCCGCGCTCCGACCGCCGGCGCTATGTTGCGCGATGTGACGCGCCGTCGCTCCGGCGCGGGCGACGTCCCGCTCCCCAGGATATTCGCACCGCAGCTCGCGACGCTCGTCGACACGGCGCCCGAAGGCGACGAGTGGCTGCACGAGCTCAAGTTCGACGGCTACCGCATCGGCTGCCGCATCGACGGACGGACGGTCTCGCTCATCAGCCGGAACGGCAAGGACTGGACGGACCACTTCCCGGAGGTGGCGACGGCAGCCCGCGAGCTTGCCGTCCGGCGCGCGTTCCTCGACGGCGAGGTGGCGATGCTGCTGCCGGACGGCCGCACGAGCTTCCAGGCCTTGCAGAACGCGTCCGCCACGGGCGATGGCCAGCTCGCCTACTTCGTGTTCGACCTCCTGCACGTCGACGGCAAGGACGTCGCCGCGCTGCCGCTCGAGCAGCGGAAGGCGCGGCTCGCCGACCTGCTCCGCACGAAACCTCCGCGCTGCTTCCGCTACTCGGAGCACGTCGTTGGCCACGGCGGGGAGTTCTTCGCGCGCGCCTGCGGCATGGGGCTCGAGGGGATCGTGTCGAAGCGCCGGCACCTGCCGTACGCGGCGGGGCGCGGCCCGGCGTGGCTCAAGACGAAGTGCATCAAGCGCCAGGAATTCGTCGTCGGTGGGTTCACGGACCCCGAGGGGTCGCGCCTCGGGATCGGTGCCTTGCTGATCGGCGTGCGCGACGCCGGCGGCACGCTCGTCTTCGCGGGGAAGGTCGGGACGGGTTTCACGAACCGGAGCGCACAGGAGCTGCGGAAGAGGCTCGACGGCATCGCGCAGGCCGAGTGCCCGTTCACGCCGTGCCCCAAGGGACCGCTCGGCCGGAACGCCCACTGGGTGAAGCCCACGCTCGTCGCGGAGGTGGCGTTCACCGAGTGGACGAGCGACGGCAAGATCCGTCATCCGTCGTTTCAGGGCCTCCGCGAGGACAAGCCCGCCCGCGACATCCGGCGCGAGGACCCCGACCCGTCCCGCGGGACGCGTACTGGCGGTGCAAGCAGCAGCTGACGCCGGCACTGCTCCGGGCGGTCGGCGAGCTCTGACGAGACCATCGGACAACCCGTCGCACCGAGGAAGGTCCGATGGCGCGCGCCACCGTCACGACGCTGATGGGCGCGGTCAGTCCTGTACGCGCGATCCGATCTCCGCGCCGCAGATGGCGCGCCGGACGCCATCGCACCGCGCATCGCACTCGATCGACGGGCATGATCGGCGGCGCGTGAGCGTCGCGTCGAGCCGCGCGCGTCTTCTGGCATGGCCGTTGCCACCTTCCGGGCGCGGAGGTGGAGCCATGACGGCGATACGACGCACGACGAGGACATGGATGACCGCGGCGATGGTACTGCTCGGGGCGACCGCGAGGGCCGAGTTCGGCGACCCCGTGGGCGGCCTCACGATCGACGAGCTCGCGCGCTTCACCGCCGGGCGCGACACGTTCGAGGAGGTCGAGACCGTGGCGGACGGGCTCGGTCCCGTGTTCAACGGCGACTCGTGCGCCGCGTGTCACAACGTCGGTGGCACGGGCGGCGGGAGCACGCTCGTCGAGACGCGCTTCGGCAAGACCACCGCGGGCGCGTTCGATCCGATGACGTCGCACGGCGGCTCGCTCATCCAGAACCAGGGCATCGGGGCACAGGGCACGTGCACGTTCGTCGGCGAGCAGGTCCCCGCGGAGGCGACCATCCGCGCCGGACGGCGGACCACGCCGCTGTTTGGCCTCGGCCTCGTGGATTCCGTGCCGGCGATCACGCTGCTGTCGCTCGCCGCGATCGAGGCTCGGTGGCAGCCCGCCACCGCCGGGCGCCCGAACATCGTCACCGACGTCGTGACCGGAAAGCGGGCGGTCGGGAAGTTCGGCTGGAAAAGCCAGGTACCGAACCTCCTTCACTTCTCCGGCGACGCCTACCTGAACGAGATGGGCATCACGAGCCCGCTCTTCCCGAACGAGAATTGCCCGCAGGGCGACTGCTCGCTGCTCGCCTGTGATCCCGTCGCCGACCCGGAGGACGACGGCACGGACGTCGCGCTGTTCAACGACTTCATGCGACTCCTCGCCCCGCCGCCACGCCCGCGCCTCGGCTTCGCGGAGCTCGGCGGCAGCTGCGTCTTCGACCACATCGGCTGTGCGAACTGCCACGTCCGCACACTGATCACGGGCGCGAGCCCCGTACAGGCCCTCCGCTTCCGGTCGTTCAAGCCCTTCTCCGACTTCCTGCTCCACGACATGGGCTCGCTCGGCGACGGCATCGCGCAAGGGCGCGCGCGCGGCACCGAGATGCGCACGGCGCCGCTCTGGGGCCTCCACCTGTTGACGACCTTCCTGCACGACGGTCGCGCCACCACGATCGCAGACGCGATCCTCGCGCACGACGGCCAGGGGCGCGCGGCGCGCAACCGCTTCGCGGCACTCTCGCCCGACGCACGGGCCCGGCTGTTGAAGTTCCTGGGTGCGCTGTGATCAGCGCCCGCCCTCGGGCACGATGATGCCGCGCTTCAGCGGCTTCGTGCCCGGGGGCGGGAAGACGGCGAGGCCGGCCTGCTCGCCCGGCTTGACGTTCGTCGCTACTTGCTACGGCCGCGGCCGCTCGAACCACGAGCGCCCGCCCTTCGTCCACGCCGGGCCGTTGCCCCAGTCGAGCCGCGTGCGCTTCTTCGGGTGGTCGGGGTCGTCGCGCTGGCAGGCGGCCTCGTACTCGCGCATCGCGGCCTCGCGCGCCTTCACCGCCCAGTAGTCCTCCTCGCGCTGCCATTTCCCGCCGCCGGCATAGTCGAGGACGGTGACGCCAGGAAAATCGCACGTCCCTCGCCCCGACGGATGATCGCGGCGGTTCTGGACGTACAGGACGACGCGGCTTCGCTCGGGATCGACCACGTGCCACTCGTAGCCCGTGTAGATCTCGCCGTACTTCTCCATGAGCGGCACGATCCACGCCCGGACCGTCTCGCGCCCGTGCATGAGGCCGTACCAGTGCTCGAAGTACGTGCAGTCCTCGGTGAAGAGGTCGGCCCAGGCGTTCCAGTCCTCGCCGACGGCGCCGGTGCGCCAGTAGATGCGGAACGCGTCCTCCAGCTCCTCGCGGCGGAACGCACCCATCGAAGCAGCCCATAGCCCGCGTGGAGCGCGGTCGTAAAGAGTCAATCTCGCCGCGCGACGTCGCGCCAGCCGGCCGCATCCTTCATCGCTTCGTCGGGCGGCAGCCCGTTCCACGACATCCAGCGCGACCGGTGGAACGCCGTCGCCGCGAGCTGCATGCGGAGCGGCCGCGGCGGCGGTCCCGCGACACCGAGCGCGCGCCACGGTACCGTTGCCTCGACGGTGATCCGCGGCTGGTCGCTCCCGAAGTAGACCGCGACGGCGCCGGGGACCGGGTCGCAGCGGCCGTGCTCGTCGTAGCAGAGCTCGGCGCGCATCTGGGGCGCGCTCTTCTTCGGAAACACCTTCGGCGGGATGATCGAGAGGCTCAGGCGGCGCGGGCCCGCGCCGGCGTCGACGCCCCAGTCCACACGGAAGGCTTCCCCGCGCGGGAACTCGTCGCCGTAGGCGAGCAGGTGCGGGTCGTAGTAGTCCATCGCGACGAGGCCGAGCGCCAATCCCTCGCCGTTCCAGGCGAGCAGCAGGTCGCCGAACGGCACCTCGCCGGCCGGGGTGGCGAGGCTCGGGACGAGCGCGGTGTCCTTCGGCCACTCGCCGAGCGAGCGGTCGCGGGGGTCGATGTCGGCCCGCGGCATCGTCCAGGCGCCGCTGAATCGCGGCCGCGGGCCGTCGGCGGAATCGCGATGGACCACGGCCAGGTGGCCATTCGTCCGGGCGAGCGCCGCGACGAGTCCCTCGTAGGGGCGGTCGTTCACGTCGACGAGGCCGAAGTCGTAGTCCTCGCCGTCCTGCCGCCCGCCGCGCGGGTGATCGTAGTACTGGAACCAGTGGCTGCCGACGACCGCCGGCTGGCGCGCGAAGCCCTCCGCCGCGGCGGCCGCGCCGCGGGCGCGCTCCGCCTGGGTTGCGACCGTCATCAGGTGGCCGTTGTTGCGGTTGCCGGTCCGGTTCTCGGCGGCCGCGAAGAACCACTCGGTGACGAGCACGGGCTTGCCGCCGCTCAGCTGGTGGAGGCCCTCGAAGTAATAGGGCGCGATCCAGCCGTCGGGACTGTCGACGTTGTAGTTCGTCGCGATCGCGTCGACCCACGGCGCCATCGCCCGCACCGCCGCCGGGTCGTAGTAGATCGGCAGCCGGTCGCCGAAGTTGACCGCGTCCGGGTCCGCCGCACGCAGCGCGGCATGGACCAGGCGGTAGTAGCGTTCGGCGACGAGGCCGGTCCAGCGCCGGACCACCTGGATACCGGCACCGCCGGGACGGAGGCGCGGATGGTCGGCAGTCTCGGCGAGGAGACCGTCGAACGAGCCGACGCCGGCGGGCGGCACGAAGTCGTGCTGGAAGCGCGCCCAGTCGCCGCCGTAGTGCTCGCGGAGGAGCGCGATCAGTCGCTGCTTGGTCTGGTTCGTCGCTGGCTGCTGCGCGAAGAAGTTGAAGAGCGCGCCGTTCCACCAGCCGACCTCGTTGTCGGTGAAGTAGCCGATGCGATACCGGTCCGCGCGGTACGGCGCCACGAGCCGGTGCGCCCAGGCGCGCATCCGCCGCTCGGCGGCGGGGGCGAACGGGTCGACCCAGTGGAACGTCGCCGTCTGCCCGAGCGCGAGGTTCGGGATCTCCGGCATGCGGAGCACGTGCGGCGGCAGCGACCCGGCGCTGGCCGTGTTGAAGCCCCACCCCGCCGCCCGCGCCCGCGTCGTCGTGAGCCAGCTCGCGAAATCCGGGAAGAAGCGCGCCCAGTGATACGCGGTCCGCCGTCGAACCGGCGAGCCCCCGTCGAGACCGTTGATCCCGACGGAGTAAAAGCGCTCGCCGCACGGGGTGACGAGCCATGCCACACCCCCGTCCGAGGCGAGCGTCCAGCGCGGGTGCGCGGCGCTCGTCGCCGTGCAGGCGGCGGCGTCGGCCGCAAGGGCGAAGGCGGCGAGCACGAACCACGATGCGGCGGTCCTCACGTGTGGGAGCGGATAGCGCAACGAGGGCGGATGAGGAAACGTCTTGACTCAACCTACCGGCGGCATCTGAATGCCTGGTCGAAGGGAGGTGCTGCATGAAGCTCTATTCCGGACCGCTGAGCCTCTTCACCGCCAAGGTACGTGTCGCGCTCGACGAGAAGCGGCTCGCCTGCGAGCTCGTGTCGGTGCCGTTCAGCCGCGCCGGCGGGTACCAGCCGAAGCACCCGGACGTCCTCGCGATCAATCCGAAGGGCCAGGTCCCCGTCCTCGTCGACGGCCCGGTCGCCCTCTACGATTCGACGATCATCCTCGAGTACCTGGAGGACCGGCACCCGGAGCCGCCGCTCTATCCGCGGGACGTCGCCGAGCGTGCACGCTGCCGGCAGCTCGAAGCCGCCGCCGACGAGATCCTCTTCCCGCTCGTCTTCGAGCTGATCTCCGAGGTCTTCTACAAGGCCGGTGACGCGCGCGACGCGCAGCGCATCGCCGGTGCACGTGCCGCCATCGGGGCGCACTACGATGGCCTCGAGCAACGGCTCGGGGACCGGCCCTGGCTCTGTGGCGAGTTCAGCGTGGCGGACATCGGGTACGCGCTGACGATCACGTTCGCCGCCAACCTCGGCGTGCCGCTCGGCGACGCACATCCGCGCCTGCAGGCGTGGTACGGCCGCGTCATCGCGCGCCCGAGCGTCACGAAGGAGCTCACGGGGCTTGCGGGGGCGATGGAGCGTGCCACGGCCTGAAGGTGCTGCTCGTGACGGCCGCCAGGCGCTAGGACCCGCTCTCTTCGGCCGGCAGCGACTTCAGGTACTCGACGAGGTCGCTCTTCTCCCCGTCTGTCAGGCCGAGCGCGACGGTCGTGTCGTCCGTGCCGAGCGGATCCACACGACGCAGCCTATTGACAGTACGTTCAGAATATTCTAAACGCTCTGCACAGAGCGTACGCTATGGATCGTACGACCGGCATCTTCGTCGACGGCATGGGGGCCGCCGCCGCCACCTCGGGGATCCTGAACCAGCTCCAGGGCCGCATCTTCGCGCTCCTCTACCTGCAGCCCGGGCCTCTCTCGCTCGACGAGATCGCCACCGAGCTCGAGCAGAGCAAGAGCAACATCTCGGTCAACATCCGCGGCCTCGTCGACTGGCACCTGGTGCGACGCAGCCGCGTTGGCGGGTCGCGCCGCGACCAGTACGAGGCCGCCGCCGACTTCTGGCGCGTCATGCAGGAGATCATGGAGCGTCGCTTCCGCTGGAACGTGCGCCAGGTGCTCGCGACCATCGATGAGACCGAGCGCGCGGTCGAGGAGGAGCGCGGGCGGCGCGACTGGGTCCAGTTCGTCACCACGCGTGTCGCGGGACTGCGAGCGTTCTTCGCCGCCATGGACGCGGGGTTCGGGGCCTTCGCGCATGGCAAGCCGCTCGATCCCGCCGCGCTGAAGCACCCGCTGCTGGCGGCGGTCCCCCGGCCGCGCCCGCGCGGGTGAAAGGAGGAATCCATGGAACCCGCATTGACCGTCGGTCTCCTCTGGCTCCTCTTCGGCGGGCTGCACATCGGGCTCGCCACGCGGCGCCCACGCGCCGCGCTCGTCGCGCGCCTCGGCGAGCGGGGCTTCACGACGCTCTTCTCGCTCATCGCCGCGGTGATGTTCGTCGTGGTCGTCCGCTTCTATGCGAACCACCGCCTCGAAGGGGCGCCTGGCCTGGCGCTCGGCGATGTGGCCGCGCTCCGCTGGCCCCTCATGGCGATGATCGGCTTCGGGATCGCGCTGGCGCTCGCGTCGCTCGTCTCGTCGTACGCCGCCTCGCCGATGGCGATCCTCACGCACACGGTGCGGCCGCCGCACGGGCTCGAGCGCATCACGCGCCACCCGTTCTTCATGGGCTTCGCGCTCGCCTCGCTGGCGCACGTGCTCCTCGCGACCCGGCTGGTCGGCGCCGTCTTCCAGGCGGGGATCGCGACGGTGATGATCGTCGGCGCCTGGCACCAGGACCGGAAACTCCTCGTGCTCCGCGGCCGGCCGTACGAGGCGTATCTGGCCGCGACGTCGGCCGTGCCGTTCGTCGCGATCCTCGCCGGCCGCCAGCGTCTCGTGTGGCGCGAGCTTCCGTACGGCGCGCTCGCGGCGTGCGCCGCCATCGCGGTCTCACTGCGGGTCGTGCACGGCGCGATCTTCGACCACGGCGGCGCGTGGGTCATCGTGGCGACGCTCGGGGGCGCGGCCGGGGCAGGGCTGGCGAGCGCCTGGCACGCGCGGCGCCGGCGTCGAAGGCTGCCCGATGCAGCCGGTCTCGCGGGCAGACCGGCCGCCTGAGCGGCGCGGGTGATTCCCTACGCATGGGGGGCGACCGAGGCGGAACGCGCGGCCGCCTTTCCGTGCGACCGGCATCTGGTACCCGCCGACGAGGCCGTCTTTCGCGCGGTCGACGTCGACGCGCCCGCTGCGGTCGTGTTCCGCTGGCTCTGCCAGCTGCGTGTGGCGCCGTACAGCTACGACTGGATCGACAACTTCGGACGGCAGAGCCCGCCCCAGCTGACACCGGGTCTCGACGACCTCCAGCGCGGCCAGACGGTGATGGGGGTCTTCGAGCTCGTCGACTTCGAGCGGGACCGCCACCTGACGGCGGTGACGCGGCCGAGCGTGCTCGACGGCGTCTTCGGGCGGTTCGCGGCGAGCTACGTCGTCGAGCCGCGTGGCGATACCCGCGCGCGGCTCGTCGTGAAGGTCCTCGTCCGCTATGGTCGAGGGCCGATCGGGTGGTTGACGCGCGGGCTCTTCCCGTGGGGCGACCTCGTGATGATGCGGAAGCAGCTCCTCAACCTGAAACGCCTGGCGGAGACATGAAGGCGGCGCTGATCTACGACGGCAACTGCGGCTTCTGCCGTCGCTGGGTCGCGCGGATCCGACGCTGGGATCGTGGCGGACTCCTCGACCCCCTGCCCTACCAGACACCGGATCTCGAGGCACGGTTTCCCGGCGTGTCGCGCGCCGACTGCGTCGCGCGCATCCACCTCGTCGACGAGCGTGGGAACGTCCACCGCGGCGCCGCCGCCGGACGCGAGGTCCTGCGCCGGCTTCCCGGCGGCACGCTCTGGACGTTGCCGTTCCTCGTTCCCGGGGCACTCCGCCTGGCCGAACGCACGTACGTGTGGATCGCGCACCGCTGGGGTCCGCTCGGCGCGCACGGCAACCCGCCACCGCCATCCGGTTGTCCACTCGGCGACCGCGAGGCATAACGCCTGCGTGAGTCCCGTCGAGAAGGCCGACGTCCTCCTCGAAGCGTTGCCCTACATTCGCCGCTTCGCGGGCAAGGTCATGGTGGTCAAGTACGGCGGCCACGCGATGGAGAACGAGGAGCTGAAGGACTCCTTCGCGCAGGACGTCGCGCTCCTCAAGTACGTCGGCATGCGCCCGGTGATCGTGCACGGCGGCGGCCCGCAGATCGATGCGGCGCTCAAGGCGCAGGGCGTCTCCTCGCGCTTCGTGCGCGGCATGCGCGTCACCGACGCGGCCACGATGGACGTCGTCGAGCAGGTCCTGGTCGGAAAGATCAACAAGCAGATCGTCGCGCTCCTGAACCGCCACGGCGGGCGCGCCGTCGGTCTCTCGGGAAAGGACGGCGAGCTGGTGGTCGCCCGCAAGCGGCCCGGCGCGGACGACCTCGGGCTCGTCGGCGACGTGATGGGCGTCAACCCGCGCGTCATCGACGCGCTCGAGGGCTTCGTCCCGGTGATCGCGCCCACGGCCGCCGGCGCCGACGGGCAGACCTACAACATCAATGCCGACGTCGTCGCCGGCAAGATCGCCGAGGCCTTGCGCGCCGAGAAGCTGATCCTCCTGACGGACGTGGAGGGCGTGCGAGCGCACGACGGCTCGCTGCTCGACACCCTCGCCGCGGACACCGCCGTCGACCTGATTGCCGACGGCACGATCGCGGGCGGGATGATCCCGAAGGTCGAGTGCTGCGTCGAGGCGCTGCGTGGCGGCGTCAAGCAGGCGCACGTGATCGACGGCCGCGTGCGCCACGCGCTCCTGCTCGAGGTGCTGACGAGCCGCGGCGTCGGTACGGAGCTCGTGCCGGCGACGCGCCGGGCGCGCCGTCGTCTGTCACGCGCGTGAGCGTGAGCGAAGGATATCGATGACGAACGCGGAGATTCTCGCGGCGAGCGCGGCGCACGAGATCGGGGTCTATGCCCGTCAGCCCGTCGCCTTCGTCCGGGGGCGCGGGGCCGAGCTCTGGGACGCCGACGGCAAGCGCTATCTCGACTTCTTCGCCGGCCTCGCGGTCAACAATCTGGGCCACTGCCATCCGGCGGTCGTCGAAGCGATTCGCGCCCAGGCCACGACCCTGCTCCATGCCTCGAACGTCTACTACACCGCGCCGGCGGTGGAACTGGCGGCGCTCCTCTGCCGGCACTCGTTCGCCGAGCGCGTCTTTCTCTGCAACAGCGGCGCCGAGGCGAACGAGGCGGCGATGAAGCTCGCCCGCCGCTGGGGCAGCGAGCACGGCGGCCGGTACGAGATCCTGTCGACCACAGGCTCCTTCCACGGCCGCACGTTCGCCACGCTCACCGCCACCGGCCAGGAGAAGTACCACCAGGGCTTCCAGCCGCTGCTGCCCGGCATTCGACTCGTCGCCTACGACGACGCGGCGGCGATGGCGTCGGCCGTGCGCGACGAGACGGTCGCGATCCTCGTCGAGCCGATCCAGGGCGAGGGCGGCATCAACGTGCCGGCGCCCGACTACTTGCCGCGCCTCCGCGACCTGGCCGACCGGCACGAGCTCCTTCTCATCTTCGACGAGGTGCAGTGCGGCATGGGCCGCACGGGCCGGCTTTTCGCGCACGAGCACGTCGGCGTGCCGCCGGACATCATGACGCTCGCGAAGGCACTCGGCGGCGGGCTCCCGATCGGCGCCACGTGCACGACCGCCCGTATCGCGGCGGTGCTGACGGCCGGCGCCCACGGCACGACGTTCGGCGGTAACCCGGTCGCCTGCGCCGCGGCCCTCGCGGCGGTCGACGAGCTCGCGCGGCCGGCGCTCCTCCAGCACGTGCGCGAGGTCGGCGCCTACTTCGCGGACCGGCTCCGGGCCCTCGCCGCGAAGTTGCCCGTCATCCGCGAGGTCCGTGGCGTCGGCCTGATGCTCGGCGCCGAGCTCACGCGGCCGGGCGCCGCCGTGGTCGAGCGCTGCCTCCGCGACGGGCTGCTGATCAACTGCTGCGCCGACCGGGTGCTGCGCTTCGTCCCGCCGCTCGTCATCACGCGCGCGCAGGTCGACGAGGGCTTCGCGGTGCTCGAGCGAGCGCTCGCCACGGCATGAAGCGCGACCTCCTCCGGCTCGGCGACCTCACGACCGACGAGATCGAGATGATTCTCGACGTCGCGGCGCGGCTGAAGCGCGACCTGCGCGCCGCCCGGCCGCATCCGCTGCTGGCGGGACGGACCCTCGCCATGATCTTCGAGAAGCCGAGCCTCCGGACGCGCGTCACGTTCGAGGTCGGCATGGTGCAGCTCGGCGGCGCCGCGATCCACCTGGCCCCCGGCGACATCCGCCTCGGCGAGCGCGAGTCTGCCGGCGACATCGCGCGCAACCTCGAGCGCTGGGTCGACCTCGTGATGGCCCGGACGTTCCTGCACCGGAGCGTCGTCGACCTCGCCGCCGGCGCGCGCGTGCCCGTGATCAACGGCCTCTCCGACCTGCACCATCCCTGCCAGGTGCTCTCGGACTGCTTCACGCTCCTCGAGCACCGGGGCCGGCTCGCGGGGCTCCGCGTCGCCTTCATCGGCGACGGCAACAACGTGGTGCACTCGTGGATGGATGCGGCCGCACGGCTCGGGTTCGACTTCGTCCTCGCCTGCCCGCCGGACGAGCATGGGCCAGGAGACGGAGGCCACCGTACGCCGGCAGGCGTTCCACCCGTATCAGCTGAACGCCCCGCTCGTCGCGCGCGCCAGGCCCGACGTGCTCGTGATGCACTGCCTCCCCGCGCATCGCGGCGAGGAGATCACCGACGACGTCATCGATGGGCCGCGCTCGGTCGTCTTCGATCAGGCGGAGAATCGCCTACACGTGCAGAAGGCGATCATGATGTGGCTCCTCGGTGTTGCCCCTTGATGCCTCGCGGCGGATGTTGCATCGTCCCGCCATGCGACCGATCCTCCGCCGTCATCGCTTCGCGGAAGGAGGGCGAATGGGGCGCATCATGACATCCGTCACGGTCGGAAGCTTCACCGAACCGGGGCGCGAGATCCGGAGCGACGCACTGGTCGATACCGGAGCGTACTGCCTGATGCTTCCCGCGGCGTGGAAGCCGCGCCTCGGCCCCCTCCCGATCTGCCGGCCCGTGGAAGTTGAGCTGGCCGATCACCGGACGGCATCCGGCGAGATGTGCGGTCCGGTGCGCATTCAGATCGCGGGGTTCGAGCCCTTCGCCGGCGAAGTGCTGTTCCTGGAGATGCAAGAGCCCTCAGGCGGCTTCGAGGTGCTGATCGGCTATCTCACGCTCGAGCAGGCGCGGCTCGTCGTCGATACGATTCGCCACCGCCTCGTGCGATACCCGTACGTCGATCTGAAGCTGCAGCGCATCGCCTGATATTCGTTCAGGCGCCGCCGAGCCGTCCGAGCGCGCGCATGCCGATGCGCTTTGCGACCCAGAATGCCGCCACCGCGACCCCGCTGCCGGCGACCGCAGCGAGCGCGACCAGCGTCTGCGTCCCCACGGTCCCACTCCGCGCCTCCGCCAGCAGCCGCGACACGGGCCACGCCTCGAGCGCCACGACGAGCGCGATCAACCCGAGACACGCGAGCATGTAGAGGATCGCGCCGAACCCCGTGGCGATCTGCGCCGCGTTCTGGGTGTCGAGCCGCGGGTAGACGGCGCCGAAGGCCAGGCCGAGGCTCACGACGGCCGCCATGAGCGGCACGAGCGTCACGAGGAAGACGACCGTCACCGGGAGCGGGACGCGCAGGAGCCCGTTCGTCGCCGCGACGAGCAGCTCGGCAAAGACGACGAGCGGCAGCCAGCCGAGCCAGAACTTGCTCCACCACACCTGCAGGAGCGGAACGGGGGCGGTGCGCAGGATCCACCACGCGCGGCCCTCGAGGCTCACCATCGGAAAGATGAAGCGGACCGCGACCGCCGTGGTCATGAAGGCGCCGAGTCCGAGGTTCAGGATCGTCGCCAGGTCGCGCATCGCGATCGCGAGCGGCGTGGCGTCGCCGAGTGGCAGGGCGGAGAAATTGTAGAGGTAGATGCCGACCAGCGCCGAGACCAGCAGCAGCTGCGACCACTGGCTCGCGTCGCGCAGGAACACCGTGACGTCCTTCGCGAAAAGACAGCCCGGGACTCGCGGCAGCGGCCGCACGAGGACCGCGAGCCAGCGCGACAGTGGCCGCTCGCCGGCGCCGGCGCGCACGTGGCCGGTCTGGGCGCGCGACCACGCGGTCAGGAAGACGCGCTCCACCACACCCGCGCTCGTCTGGAAGAGCATCGCGGCCGTGCTCGCGAGCATGCCGAAGGAGAAGAGCGGTTCGCCCGGTCGTGCCCCGAGCAACGGGAGGAGCGTCTCGGCGGCCCACGTCGTCGGGAGATAGGGCGAGCCCGTCGCGCCGAAGCCGGCGAGAAAGCCGGTGAACCCCGCGAGGCCGGACGGATCGGCGAGCCGCTCGGGGCGGAGCAGCCGGACGGCGACCACCAGCGCCGCGACGCCGAGCCCCACGCCCACGAGCAGCGCGTCGCGTGTCCGCCGCGCCGGGAACACGAGCACGAGGCCCGTCGTGACGAGCACCCCGAGCGCCGCCGGGATCACGAGGAATACGAGCAGCACCGCGACGGCGGCCGCGAAGAAGAGCGGCCCGGCGTGGTAGACGACCCCGTAGGCGAGGAGCACCGGCAGGCCGACGAGCAGCACCATCCACGACGAGGCGACGGCCGTCTCGACGAAGCGCGCGTGATGGAGTCGGCGGTGGGACAGCGGTGCCGCGAGGAGCGGCGTCACCTCCCCGGCCAGGTAGTACGTGGTGAGCGCCGTCACCGTGTTGCTGACCAGCAGGATGCCGAAGAACGTGAGGAAGAGGAGCGACAGCAGGCGCTCGGTCAGGAACGGCCCGAAGCTGCCGAGGCCGTGGAAGTAGCCGAGCACCCGCGTGAAGAGGACGAAGCAGGCGACCCAGAAGAGCCCCACGAGCACGCTCACCGTCGCCGCCCGCAGGCGGGCGCGGCGGATGACGTTCCACAGCGCGCGGAGCCGCGGCTCGAGGAGCGTCATGCGTCGCGCGCGGCCCCGAGGACGTCGAAGAAGACCGTCTCGAGCGAGGCGGCGCCGTCGTCGGGCCGGGCGCGCGCCCGGAGGTCCGCAAGCGTTCCCACGGCGACCAGCCGGCCGCGGTCGATGATGCCGATCCGCCCGCACAGCTCCTCCGCCACGGCGAGGCTGTGCGTGGACAGAAAAACCGTGACCCCATCCGCGGCGAGACTGCGCACCAGCCGGCGCAGCTCGAGCGCGCCCTCGGGGTCGAGGCCGACCATGGGCTCGTCGAGCACGAGGACGCGCGGGCGATGGACGAGCGCCGCGGCGAGCGCGAGCCGCTGCCGCATGCCCTGCGACAACGTCTCGGTCAGCTCGTCCGCCGTGCGCGTGAGGCCGAACTGCTCGAGCAACGCCTGCGCGCGCTGTCCCACGTCCGCGCGGCGGAGGCCGTAGAGGCCACCGGCGAAGCGCAGGAACTCGAGGGCCGTGAGCTTGTCGTAGAGGAAGGGATGGTCGGGCAGGTAGCCGGTCACCGCCTTGGCCGCCTCCGGCGCGCGGCGGATGTCGTGGCCGCCGAGGACGGCCGTGCCCGCCGTGGGCTCGAGCAGGCCCATCATCATGCGGATCGTCGTCGTCTTGCCGGCGGCGTTCCGCCCGAGGAAGCCGAACACGCAGCCGGACTCGACCTCGAGGCTGAGATCGTCGACGGCAACGAGGGTGCCGTAGCGCTTCGTCAGGCGCTCGAGACGGATCACGCGCCGGCCTCCGGCGTCGCGAAAGCGAGCCCACCCACGAGCCCCGCGAGACCCAAATGGCGTTCCGGGCCGCCTTCGAGGAGCTTCACGTGCGTGGCGTCGGCCGGCATCTGCTCGAACACGGCGTCGGCGCTCACCCAGCGGCCGAGCCAGAGCTCGCTCCAGGCGTGGTAGAGGAACGCACCGTCGAGGTAGACGGCGCTGGCGACCATGCGCGCCGGGTTGCCCGCGGCGCGGGCGAGCGCGGTCAGGAGCACCGCGTGCTCGTTGCAATCCCCTCGGAGCACGCGGAGCACCTCCCGCGCGCTCGGGACGGTCGCGCTCGGCTCTTTCGTCATGCTCGTCGCGACCCAGTGGAGAAGACGTTCGGCGCGCCGTACGGCGTCGGGTTCGTCGCCGACGATCGCCCGCGCGCGCGCGACGATCCCCGGGTCGTCGGATTCGATGAACGGCGACGGTTTCCGGTACGGATCGTCCCCGCGCGGCGACACCGATCCCGGGACGGGCGACGGCTCGCGCTCGATGCGCAGCACGCCCGCGCGCATCCGCTGCCGCGGCGGATCGTCCGGCACCGATCCCGCCGCCGGCCCCGACACCCGGAGCGTCAGCGCCGCCACGGTGCGCGGGCTCGCGATCGTCCCGTGGAGCGGGATGCGGGCAATCGTCGCGACGTCGAGCGGCGCGGCGCCGTCGAGGCCGCCGAGCGCCGCGTCGCGGGGCTCGGCACGGAGGATGAGCCCGAGCATCGCCTCTTCCCGCACCGCGCGCCCGTCGTCCGTGAGCCAGACCTGGCTGCGGACGCCCTGCTCCTCTTCGGTGACGCGCAACGTCTCGACACCGTCGACGGTCTCGCGGCCCTCGACCACGGTCGTGACCGGCTCGCTCCGCAGCGTGAGCGGGCTGAAGACGGCGTGCGTGAAGCGCGTACCGGGCGCCGGTCGGGCGGCGGCGATGCGCGGCCGGAACGTCGTCGCGAGATGGATCGGCTCCGCGAGCGGGATGGCGAGCGTGTCCTGCCGGTCGCCCGTTCCGTAGCGCACCTCGAGGCGATGGCCGTCGCTCGTGCCGCTCGCGGTGAACGTGGCGGCCGGCGAGACGAGCGCGAAGTGGAAGGCGCGGAGACCGAACTGTGCGTCGGTCTCGGCGGCGAGCGACGTCGTCACGCGCTGCGGCACACCGAGCAGTGCCAGGGCGAGCGTGGAGTCGTCCCGGACGTCGTAGCCCTCCCCGGTCGCCACCACGGCGCGCCGCGCATAGCCGACCTTGCGCTCGCCCTGGTAGATGCCGAACCACTCGTCGCGCGACGATGCCGCGGCCGACGGCAGCAGCGCGACGTCGGTCCCCGTTGGTGCCGCGTGCTTGCGCACCAGGAGCGCGAGCATGACGAGCCACCAGACGAAGACCGCGAGGGTAAGCGGGCGCCTCACGGTGCGGGTGATGAAACGCCGACGCGGACGTCGCGTCAAACGCGGGCGACGACCCCTTACGCCGCGGGCGGATACTCCTCGTGTTGCGGCAGCTCGTCCGCGATGTCGAACCAGGGCGCCTTCGACCCGACGAAGATGTGCATCTGCGGTCGGATGCCGGGATCGTCGTCGAGCGTGCCCATGGGCACGACCGCGATGTTGCGGTCGCGGTCGAGGCGCGGCACGGGGCCGCCGCACGTCCGGCAGAACGACTGCCCGAAGAACCGCGCCTCCGGCACCTTGTAGAACGCGATGCGCTCGGCGCCGCGTGTGAAGCGGACCCCGTCGGCCGTCGTGACGAGGTTCGAGGCGTGCGCCGCGCCGCGGGCCTTCCGGCACCGCCCGCAATGACAGTTGCGCGCGAAGGTCGGCGGTCCCTCCACCACGAAGGCGACGCCGCCGCAGAGACAGCTGCCGCGCGGCGCCGCACCGGGCGGATCGGGCGCCGGCCGATCGGGCTGCGCCGGCATGTCGACGCCGGGAGGATAGGCCTCGAACTGCGGCAGGGAATCGCGGATCGCGAACCACGGCGCGCGCGACGCGACGAAGATGTGCGCGGCGGGGCGCGTGCCCGGATCCTGCTCCATGCATCCCGTGGGCAGGAACACGAGATTCTGCCACGGGTCGCCCGGCACCACCGAACCGCAGCGCGTGCAGAAGTCGCGGAAGAACCCGGGCGACGACTCGTAGCGTCCAACGTGGTCGCGGCCGCTCGCGCGGAAGCCGTCGGCCGGCGCGGTCACGTAGGTGGCGAACGGCGTGCCGTGTGCCTTCCGGCAGCGCGAGCAGTGACAGTGCGACATGAACTGGAGGGGTCCCTCGGCATCCCACGTGACGGCGCCACAGAGACAGCGGCTGTGTGTCATGCGGGCGATGTCGCAGGTCCGGTTCCGGCGCGCAAGGCGTTTTCCTCCACGGCCGTTGCGTGGTAAGCGCCGCTCGCTCTTGGAGGTCATCCGACGTGCCGCCCTCGCGCTCGGCGCCGCGGCCGTGGTGCTGGTCGCGCTCGAGGTGGTGCTGCGCGTCTGCGTCACGCCATCACCGCACTCGGCCGGCCGGCTCTTCGGCAGCGAGCTGCCGCCCGTGCAGCTCATCCCGCCGGAGCCGCCGCGCCCCGCGCGACGCGACGCCCAGCCGGGGCGCATCCGGTTCGACGATCTGAGCGGCCTCGTCCGCGACGACGTGGTCCTCGGCTACACGTCCCGGGAGCACGCGATCTCGACGAACGGATGGTGGCAGTCGAACAACGTCGGCGCCCGCGCTCGCCGCGACACCGCCGCCACGACCGCTCCCGGCACGACCCGCGTGCTCGTCTTCGGCGACTCGTTCGCCGCCGGGAGCCGCGTGCCACAGGAGTCGGCCTGGCCGGCGGTGCTCGAAGCGGCCGACCCGGGGCTCGAGGTCGTCAACTTCGGTGTCGACGGCTACAGCCTGGCGCAGAGCCTGCTGCGGTATCGCGGGGTCGGGGCGTCGCTGGCGCACGACGTCGTCATCCTGACGCTCTCGCCGCGCGCGGACCTCTGGCGCGAGGTGAACACGCTCCGGGCGCTCGCCGGATGGCGCTCGTATCGCGTCATGCCGCGGTTCGTGCTCGACGACGGGCTGAAGCTCGTGCCGAGCCCGTACGACCCGCCGAGCGCCGTGCACGCCGACAACCCGAGCGGGCTCGGCCCGCGGCTCCGCGAGCACCTCCGCCGCTACGACCGCTTTTACGTGCCCTGGATGTACGACCCGCCGCGCGGTCTCGCGCGCCACTCGGTGCTCGCGAAGCTGGTGCTCGCCCGCTGGCACGCGCGCCTCATGCGACGACTCCACGAAGACGCCCTCGATCCCCGCTCCGAGGCGGTCGCGGTGAGTGCCGGGATCGTGCAGGCGATGCGCGCCGACGCTGCCGCCCGCGGCGCCCGCTTCCTCCTCGTGTTGCTGCCGAGCGAGATCGACCTCGGGCGGCTCCGCCGGCGCGCCGGCTACCGCGAGCAATGGCGGGCGATCGCCGCCGTCGTCGCGCGGGACGGTGTCGCGTGCGTCGACCTCGCCGACGCGCTCGTCGCCGCACCCGCCGAGCGCATCGACCGCGGCTACGACGGGACGCACCACGGCCCGCGCACCAACGCCCTGGTCGCCGGTGTCGTCGGGCACGCACTCGCCGCGCCGCAGGCGCTGGCCTGCGGTGCCCCCGGGGCGTGAAGACCGGATGCTCTTTCACGACGCGCCGTTCCTCTGGCTCCTGCTCGCCACCTGCGTCGCCTATTGGGGCGTGCTCCGCACGCGGCGCGCGCGGAACCTCCTCCTGCTCGGCGCGAGCGTCGTCTTCTACACGCGCTGGAGCGCGCCGCTCGTCCTCCTCGTCGTCGCGACCGCGCTCTACGACTACGGGATGGCCCTCGCGATCGAGGCTGCGCCGACGGCGCGGGGACGCCGTGCCCGTCTCGTCGCCGCGGTGGTCGTTCCGCTCGGGCTCCTTGCCTACTTCAAGTACACGAACTTCCTCGTCGCACAGGTGTGGCCGCTCTTCGGTGCGTCGCGCCCGCCGCCCGTGTTCGCCATCGTGCTGCCGCTCGGCATCTCGTTCTACACCTTCGAGACCATCGCCTACGTGATCGACGTTTACCGCCGCCGGATCCCGGCCGAGCGCGACATCGTGAACTACGCGCTCTTCCTCCTCTTCTTCCCGCACCTGATCGCCGGGCCGATCGTGCGGCCGGGCCAGCTTCTGCCGCAGCTGCGCCGCGGCCGGCCGCTCGACTGGAGTCGCGTCGAGGTCGGCGTCCGCCTCTTCGTCCTCGGGATGCTGAAGAAGGCGGTGGTGGCGGACCAGCTCGCCCTGATCGTCGACCCGGTCTTCGCGCGGCCCGACTCCTACGCGACGGGAACGCTGTGGACGGCGGCGGTCTCGTACGCGGTCCAGATCTACTGCGACTTCTCGGGTTACTCCGACATGGCGATCGGCGCCGCACACCTCCTCGGCATCACGCTGCCGACCAACTTCCGGATGCCGTACTTCGCGGCGAACCCGGCCGAGTTCTGGCGCCGGTGGCACATCACCCTTTCCACGTGGCTGCGCGACTATCTCTACATCCCGCTCGGCGGGAACCGGCACGGGACGCTCATGACCTACCGGAACCTCCTGCTGACGATGCTGCTCGGCGGGTTGTGGCACGGGGCGGCGTGGACGTTCGTCGTCTGGGGCGGCTACCACGGGATGCTCCTCGCCCTGCACCGCGCGATCCCGTGGCCCGCGTGGACGGGGCGCCCGTCGCTCCGGCCGTTCCGCGTTGCCCTCACGTTTTTCCTTGTCTGCGTCGGATGGGTCTTCTTCCGCGCGGCGAGCCTCGGCCTCGCCGCGACCATGCTCGCGCGCATGTTCGCTCCGGCGGCGGGCCTCGGGCTCGCGCCGGGTGTGAGCGCGCTCGTGGCCGCGATTCTCGGCACGGTATTGGTCGCGCACCTCGTCGGCACGTTCGCCGACGTGCCGCGCCTCGTACGCGCCGTTCCCGCTCCGATCCTCGGCACGGCGCTCGCCGGCGGGTTCCTGCTCGCCGCGCTGCTCGCCCCCGACACGGGGGGGGCGTTCATCTACTTCCAGTTCTGAAATGCCGTCGTCGCGTCACCGTCCCGATGCCGTTCGCGCACGACGCGTGCTCGCCGTCGCCGCGATCGCGGTGGCCGTGGCGCAGCTCGCCGCGGGGCTGGCACTCGATACGGCGCCGGCGCGCGTGCGCTTCGCGCACGGGGCGCGGGTGCTCGACCAGGCGCGCGCGCTCGGCGGCGCGCCGTACGTGCTCCTCCTCGGCAGCTCGCGCTTCTGGCAGCTCGACGCCGACACCGCCGCCGTCGCGCTCCGCGAGACCGTCGGCGGCGACGGTCCCGGTCTCCTCAAGGGCGCCATGCCGGCGGGTGATCCGATCGTCGCCGACTACCTGCTCGAGCGCCTGCTCGCCGAGGGCAGCCACCCGCGGCTCATCGCGCTCGAGATCAGCCCCGAGATCATCGCGAACCCCTCCCGCTGGGTGGCGGAGCACGCGGTCCGCTTCTTCACGTGGCGCGACGTGGCGGTGTGGACGCCGGAGATCGTCCGGGCGGGCAAGACGCGGCAGGTGGCCGCCGCGCGCTTCGCCCCGATTCACCTCTATCGCCGCGAGCTGCTCACCTGGATCACCGGGGTTCAGCCGCCGTACCTCCGGGTAGCGGCAGCCGTGCAGGCCGCCGCAGCCGCACCCGCCGACCACGACGGGGCGGGGCCGAACGCGGTAACGCTGTTCGGCCTCCGCGAGACGCGGAAGTGGCTCCGTCGCTACCGCGTCGACGGTGGGGCCGCCCGCGCGCTCGAGCGCCTGCTGGCGCGTTGCCACGACGCTGGCATCCGCGTCGCGCTCGTCGGCGTTCCCGTGTCGAGCTGGGTCCGCGAGCTCTACACGCCTGAGATCGAGCGGACGTTCGGCGCCTACATCGACCGCGTGAGCCGCCGCTACGGCGCCGAGTTCGTCGACTATCGCGCGAAGGTCCCCGACCGCTTCTTTCGCGACCACCACCACCTGAACCGTCGCGGCAGCGAGCTCTTCGTCCGGTTGCTGGTGGCCGAGGTGCTCGCGCCGCGCTGGTCGGCGTCGGCCGCGGCCTCGTAGTGCCGCGGCGGCTCGACGTCGTCAGGCAGCCTTGCGCAGCTCTTCGGCCAACGCCACCGCGACCGTGGCCCGCATCCGCCGGCGAAGGGCGGCCATCAGCATGCCGATGCCGACCAGCGCGGCGGCGACCACGACCGGGCCCGAAAGATCGCTGACCAGAGCCGATGCGGCGCCCGGCGGGAGCCCCGACTGCAAGGTCAAGGCGAGTTGAAGTCCGGAATCGAAGTTCGGAATCATCGCTGTGCCCTCCCTGCCGTGGGGAAAAGCAAGCGCAGTGCCGCGGCGGCAGGCACGAAAGACCAGCACGCGGCTCGTATGGGTGCCAACCTCGCTTGGCAGTCCGCCAACGAAAGTTTGCACGCCGCCATGCATGGGATGCGGGCGACGCATGCGCGAGCACGATGGCTGGCTGACAGCTCCGTTCGCGTGATGGTATGAGCGGCACCCGGATGGCGGCCCGGGAGTTCGCGCTCTTCGACACGCCGATCGGCCGCTGCGGGATCGCCTGGGGGCCGCGCGGCGTCGCCGGCGTGCAGCTGCCGGAAGAGGCGGAGGCGGCCACGCGGACGCGCATGCTGCAGCGCTTTCCCGCCGCCTGCGAGAGCGATCCCCCGGCCGGCGTGCAGCGCGCCGTCGACGCCATCGGCACGCTCCTCCGCGGTGGAGCGGGCGACCTCTCCGGGATCGCGCTCGACATGGAGGGCGTGCCGGCGTTTCACCGCCGCGTGTACGAGGTAACGCGGACGATTCCGCCCGGCGCCACGCTCTCCTACGGCGACGTCGCAGCACGCGCCGGCGCGCCGGGCGCCGCACGCGCCGTCGGCCAGGCCCTCCGCCGCAACCCGTTCGCGATCGTCGTGCCCTGCCATCGCGTGCTCGCCGCCGGCGGCAAGGTGGGCGGCTTCTCCGCCGACGGCGGCATCAGCACGAAGCTCCGCATGCTCTCGATCGAGGGCGCGGAGGTGAACGGCCTCGCGGTCGGCGGCGGGCTCGGCTTCGATCCGCGCGTCGCGGTCGCGCACGTGCGCGCGTCCGACGCGGCGCTGGCGCGCGTCATCGACGCCGTTGGCCCGTTTCGGATGTCGCTCCGCCGGACCCCGAGCCTCTTCGGCGCGCTCGCCGAGGCGATCGTCTACCAGCAGCTCCACGGCCGGGCCGCGGCGACGATCTTCGCCCGCCTCTGCGCGCTGTTTCCGCGCGGCGCGGAGGGTCTCACCGCCGAGCGGCTGCTGCGCGCGTCGGACGAGCAGCTCCGCGGCGCCGGCCTGTCGCGAGCGAAGCTCCTGTCGCTCCGCGACCTCGCGCGCCGCGTCGCCGATGGAGAGCTTCCGACGCTCGCCGAGGCCCGTCGCCTGGAGGACGACGCGATCGTCGAGCGGCTGACCCGCGTGCGCGGCATCGGGCGCTGGACGGTCGAGATGCTCCTGATCTTCCGCCTCGGCCGGCCGGACGTGCTGCCGGTCGACGACTACGGCATCCGCAAGGGCTTCGCGCTCGCGTGCCGGAAACGCGAGCTGCCGGCGCCGCGCGACGTCGCGAAGCGCGGCCTGCGCTGGAAGCCGTACCGCACGGTAGCGAGCTGGTATCTCTGGCGCGCGGCGGAGCTCGCGGCGGGAGCTCGTCGGCGGCCCGGGTGAGGACGTCTCACGCAGCCTGAACGACGGCGGCGCGGAGAGCCTTTACTACCGGGGCGCGATCCAACCGAGACAGTCGCCCGATCCGCGACAGAATCAGGCGGCTATCCAGCGTGAATATCTTGCAGCGGAACATGGATGCATACGCCAGGCCCGTAGCCGGAATATCCGAGAGCGGAACATCCGACGGCCAGCCGGGATTCCGCGCATCGGTGATCATGCCGAGGACGGCGCACCCATGATCGGTTTGGAACCGTCGCGGCGATAGAACCACCGCCGGGCGCCGTTTCACCTGCCGACGATCGACGAAAGGAAACGGCACGACGACCACGCTCCACGGCTCATAGGTCTCCATATGCCTCGTCGTCGTACGGCGAGTTCCATTCCGAGAGAGTGGCTTCAAGACCGCGGAGGTATGCCCTGTCTGCAGCTGCATGCCGCGCCAAGGTCACGCGCTCGCCATCGATGCGGAACTGCAGCGTGTCGCCCTTCTTCAAGCCGAGAACCTGGCGGACCTCCGCCGGGATCGTCGCCTGATACTTCCGTGTGAGCCGCGAGCTTGGGAACGGCGAACTCGACCGACGGCTGCTCGCCATTGGTCCGACGGTATTACAATCGCATTACCCACGCAACCTGCGATGAGCGACTCGGCGATGGCGTGCGCTGTCCCCTCCGCTCAGAGTCCTGCGCGGAGGACTGTACCCGTCACGAGGAACCCGATTGCCCCGATGGCATGCAGCCAGCAGGACCGATCGAACGGCCGCTGGGGCGCCCCTGCAGCGGTGCGACGGTCGGCCATCACCACCGCGAGGTCGACGAATGCGACCAGTGCCGTTGCGAACATGGCCCACGCCAGCGTGTCACGCGCGCGCTCCATCGCGAGCAGCGCGAGGAGGACGCCGATCACGACGTCGCGGACGCCCATGGCCCGGACCAACGCGAGCGCGCGCGGTTCGCCGGTCACGATGCCGAACTGTACCGATGCCATGCGCGGCGTGACGAGCGCACCGACGCCAACGGCCACGAGGCCGACGATCACGAGGCCCGAGAGCGCCCAGCCAATCAGCGCGGCGGCCTGGTCGCGGTCACGCGCTCTGCGCGCGCGCCAGCGCCGGCCGCGCGAGGCACCGCCCGAGCCACGCCTGCACGTTCGGCGCCCCGCTCAGGTCGAAGCCCACCATCGACGCGAGCGAGACGACCGAGCAGACGTTCAGGTCCGCCACGGTGAAGGCCTCGCCGATGAGATAGGGTCGTCCGGCGAGCGCGCTGTCGAGGACGGCGAGCGGCTTCTTGAACCGCTCGGCGGCGTCGGCGACCTTCTTCTCGTCGCGCTGGGCTTCCGCAAGGAACAAGCGATTCACGATGGCCGTGATGAGCGGCTCCTCGGCTTCCGTCATCGCCCAGAAGCTCCACTGGAACGTGCGGCCCTCGGCCTCGACGGTCTTCGGCCAGAGTCCCTTGTCGTACTTGCGGGCCAGATAGAGGTTGATCGCCATCGACTCCCAGATGACGAGGTCGCCGTCCTGGAGCGCGGGGATGTGACCGTTCGGGTTGATGCGCAGGTATTCGGGCTTGCGGGTGTCGCCCGTCGCGAAGTTCACTTTCACGATCTCGTAGGAGAGCCCGAGCTCCTCGAGCATCCAGAGCGCGCGCATCGCGCGCGACTGCGGCACACCGTAGAGCTTGATCATGCGTCCTCCTTCTCGATCGGGGACCCTACCCCAGCCGCGCGCGGGCGGTCTACAGGGGCACTCATGCGGCGACGAGCACGCCGATCGCGTGGCGCGCCGCCGCCAGGTAGGCGGGCGACGGATTCAAGGCGAATTCGCGCAGGCAGGCCTCGGTGAGCTTGATCGCGTGCTCGTCCCCGTTGGCGATCGCCATGTCGACGAGCGTGTCGTGCGACGCCGGCGGCGCGTCGACGTCGCCGTCCACGGCGGGCGCCGTGCCGAAGGTCGCATACAGCGCGCAGCCCGCCTGCCAGGCGTACGCGAGCATGTCGGGCACCGCCGCTGCCGGTACCCCCGGGAGCAGCGAGCGGACGGCCGTCGCGCCGGTCACGCCGTGGACGAAGACGATCGCGGTGAGGACGTCGTGGGCGTTGGCGAGATACACGCGCGCGAACGTCTCGGTCATCTCCGAGATGACGGCCGACGGGTCGCGCCGCACGTCGAGGAGCCCGATCACGGGCGCGAACGCGGGAAAGCCGTCGAGGGCGGCGAGCGAGCCGACGATCGTGCCGTCGAAGCGGCGCTCCGCCGGCGGGACGACCGGCACGCCGGCGATCGCCGCCCGCGCATGCGTCGCCCGGCCGGCAGCGGGCGCGGTCGGCAGCGTCTGGTAGGCCGCCGCCCAGTAGCCGAGCCCTTCGGCGAGCTCGCGCCGTCGCGCGGGAGACTCCGCTTCGCCGAGGCTCCGTACCGCATGGCCGGCGCGGATCACCCCGTGTAGCGCCGAGGCGCAGATGCCGGGCGCCAGCCGCGTCACCCAGCGCGCGACGACGTCGCGCCACGGCGCGTCCTCGAGCTCCTCGACGAGCAGCGCGGTCCAGTCGGCGACGCGATCCGTCCGACCGAGCACGGCTTGCCATGCGTCGCGCCGGATCCGCTCACTCCTCGCCGGCGGCGGCAGCATTCCGGCCCGGTACCGCTCGAGCCACGGCATCACCGCGTCGGCCCGTCCGACCGCGGCGAGCGCCTCGACGACCATCGGGGCGTGGTTGGTGAGCCCG
>VBKG01000375.1 GCA_005879585.1 Deltaproteobacteria bacterium
CTGATGGCTGGCGACGGCGATCGGGTTGCAGACCGGCAGGTTAGTTGATGCGGTGGCCTCTTTCCCTGGCTTCTGCTGCGCCGTCCGGAAATCGCGCTCACGACGCTCGAACACGTTCGATTCGCCATGGATGGCCGCCACGACGATGAAGCTGTTGCTGGGATTGATCGGCCGGAAGAAGAAGAAGCGGTCGTAGCCGATCAGCCAGCGGACATAGTCCGTGCGCGGGATCGTGTTCGTGAAGAACCGTCCGCCGAGGATCGAGCGGGGGACTTGCGCCAGCGGGTTCAGGTTCTGGTTCGGGATCACGGCCTCCTCGTCGTGGAAGTACTCGGCCTCGGTGCGGATGATGCCGTTCACCCGGGGGCTGAACCACGTCGCCGACAGGCCGATCACGGATTCCAGCTGGCGGTCGAGGATTGTCACGATCGGCTCCGCATACGAGCACGTGCGCCCGGAGGGGGTGTGGCCGATATTGCCGAAGCGCTTCGTGAGCGGCTTGTTCGTGATGTTGTCCAGGCACACCGGCGTGCGGAAGCCGCGATCGTCAATCAGCGTGGTCGGGATGCGCTTGAAGCCGCCCGTATCCTTGAAGCCCTCGTCGAAGGCACCGGGGCCACCGGTGAGCAGCGGCGTCGGCGCCACGGGGAACTCGCGAGCGAACCAGCCCTGTACCGTGTAGTCGCGAGCCACGACGCCGGTGAGACGCACGCCCCAGCGCGTGTTCGCCCAGCTGTTCGCGGGCTGGCGGCTGACGACCACGAGATGCAGGCCCTGGAATGTCCGGGGATCGAACCCGTTGTCCCGGATGAGCTTGTTGGCCGTCAGCTGGGGGTCCTTGACGTCGGGGGTGAACGGGCTCACGCCGCCGACGATCGGGTCGATCGGCACCGTGGTGTCGACGACGCCCGGCACGACGAAGGCGTCGCCGAACACGCTCGAGAACGCCTTCCAGTTGTCGAGCACCTTGTAGGTCGCGCGCAGCGCCCAGAAGGGGATGCGGGCCTCATCGAGGTCCTGATAGAGGCCCGGCGCGCCGAGCGTGAGGTCGAAGGCGTTCAGCCGGTCCATGAAGACGATGTCGTCCGACTCGCCCCACGAGATCGACTGGCGGCCCGCGCGCAGGAACAGCGGGCCCTTCTTGTAGTCGAGGTACAGCTCGTTGATGCGATCGCGACGCGCGTAGATGTGACGCGGGTTCTTGTTCTCGTCGTTGAAGGTGAAGCTCTCCTTGTTGATGTTGTCGCTCTGGGAGAACCGCGCTTTCAGGTTGCGACGGTTGAAGTTCCACGGACCGTTCAGATAGTCGTACAGGCCGTCGTAGAAGCCCCACCAGGCGAAGCGGAACTTGAAGTCGTCGGGCGTGATCAGCGAGAGCCCGGGTACCTGGTGCATCCAGGGCGTGAAGTCCGTGAGCTTGGCGTCGAACTCCGGGTAGTAGAAGTTCCGGTGCTGCCCGAGATCACCGGCGGAGTATCTGCACTTGTTATTGGACTCCTTGCCGTTGACGACGCAGGTGTTGGGCCCGTTGCCCGGCCAGTCCTTCTCCGACGAGTCCGTCATGATCCCGACCTGCGAGTACGCGCGGAGCCGGAAATCGAAGCGGCGCCCCTGGTCGAGGAAGTAGGCGTGGGACGGCGATGCGACCAGCAGGCCGAGGATCAGCCACCGTGCCGAGGTCCGCATGCGTCGGCCCTATTCGAGGTTTCAAGGGCGTTGTCAAGCGGATTAGCATGATGATGGGGCCTCGCGATTTTTCCTTGACGGCGCGGGAGGGGATGCGGTTGAGTGCCGGGATGCGAACGGTCCCGCTCCTCGTCCTCGCGACGCTGACCCTCGCCGCGCCTGCCCGGGCGGCCGACCCCTGCCTCGGCGGCGCGTCGGCCGCGACGGATGCGCACGACATCGCCGCGCTCCGCGGCCGCATCGAGACCGCATGCCCGTGCGCCGCATTCGACGGCTCGAGCCCGGCGAAGAGCCACGCGAGCTATTTCCGCTGCGCCGCGCGAGTGGTCCAGGACGCGAGCGACGGGAGTCCGATCCTCGGTCTGTTCCCTCTCCGACCCGAGTGTCGCGCGACGGTGCGCAGCCTGCTCCAGCGCTCCGACTGCGGCTACCCGGCCGCGGAGGCGCGCCATCCCTGCTGCCGGCTGGTCGTCGCGACGGGGAAGAAGACCGGGGCGGTGCGCCGTGCCGCGCGATGCCAGTCGACTGCCGGCACCACGCAGCA
>VBKG01000508.1 GCA_005879585.1 Deltaproteobacteria bacterium
AGGTTCTTGGTGGGGTAGAAGCTGAACACGCCGCACGTGGCCATCGTGCCGGCATGTATACCGGCGATCGTGCTGCCATGTGCTTGCGCCGCATCCTCCACGATGGGCAGCGCCGGGCCAACGAGGGCGCGCAGGCGGCGCACGTCCACCACGTTCCCGAACAGGTGGACGGGCACGACGGCGCGCGTCCGCGCGGTCACAACCTTCGCGACCTCGTCGCAATCGAGGAGGAAGGTGTCCGGGCACACATCGACGAACACCGGCGTCGCCCCGGCGTCGACGATCGCTGAAACGGTCGGGATGGCCGTGAACGGCGTCGTGATGACTTCGTCGCCGGGCCCGACCCCGACCGCTCGGAGGGCGAGGGTGAGGCCGTCCGTCGCGTTGCCGACCCCGACGGCGTAGCGTACGCCCAGGTAACGCGCGAAGCTCTCCTCGAAGCGAGCCACCTGCTCGGCCAGGACGTAGCGACCCGAGACGAGCACTTCCTCGATCGCCGCGTCGATCTCAGCCTTGTACGCGAGGTACTGCGGAGCGAGGTCGCAACGCCGGATCATCGGACCCCTGCGAGATGGCGAACCGTCGCTGCGAGGGCCTCGTCGATCGGCGTGCGCGGCAGGTCGCCGCCGAGCGCCGCCCGCAGTCGATCCTCCCGGAACGCAGCGGCTCCGCTGTCGATCGCCGCGATCTCGCGAGGTAGGTCCGACACCTCCACCGCCCCACGGCCCACGATCGCGATCAGGCGCGCCGCGATGTCCTCGATCGGCAGCACCTCGCCACGCAGGTTGTAGGCCTCGAAGCCGTGGGTCGGCAGCCGGACGAGCCGGCAGACAATTTCTGCCACGTCGTCCACGTAAGCGATCGCGCGCCGCCGGCCCCGGCCGTAGACCCGGATCGGGTGTCCGGCGAGGAGGTCGCGAGCGAAGCCGCCGACCAGGCCGATGTCCTCGCCGTCGGCCGGCTGATTCGGGCCGATGCAGGCAGGGAGCCGCAGTGTGACCACGTCGAGGTTGCGCAACGACGACGCGAGCAAGAAGTGCCGTTCGGCGGCCGCCTTGTGGATACCCTGGACGTCGCGCGGCTCCTGCGGGGTCTCCTCCGTGATGTCGCCCGCTGGCGGGTCGGCATATTGCCCGCGCGAGCCCAGGTAGACCACCTTCGCCAACGTGCCGGCGGGAACGCGATGCAGCCAATGGACGTGAGACGCGAGATTCAACGACAGGTCGTAGAGCGGATCCTCGAGCGCCGCGCGATGCTGCGTCCATCCCATACAGTCGACGACGGCATCGCTGTCGGCGATCACCCCCTCGAGATCGTCGACGTCTTCGACCCGCCTCGCGACGAGTTCGATCGCCGACGCGATGGCAGCCAGGTTCTCGCGGCGCCCCGAGGTCCGTGCGAGCAGACCGTCGACGACGCGGACGCGGTGCCCCGCCCGTACGCACGCGAGCGCGATGCGGCTGCCGATGAACCCCGCGCCCCCGAACAGCGTCACGCGACCCGGCTCGCCCACGAGACTCTCGCCACCGCGCGGGCGGCTATCGCAGTGCGCGGAAGTGCTCGCGATACGCTTCCTGCGCCTCCTCGTAGGTGCCGCGATGGCCGATGTCCAGCCAGTATTCGTGCATCAGATATTTGCCGACCTTCCGGCCGACCCGGAGCAGGTCGCAGATCAGCGCGTCGATCCCATAGGGCCTGTTGTAGGGAATGGTGTCGAAGAGGGCGGGTCGCAGAACGTAGATGCCCGCCAGGATCTCGAACTTGAGGTCCGGTTTCTCCTGCAGCTTCTCGATGTAGTCCCCCGCGCCGAGAACCTGTCCGAACTCGAAGGGGGTGACGATCTCCTTGGTGACGACGGTCAGGTCCGCGTCGACCTTGGCGGCGAAGTCGTAGACGCGCCGAAAGTCGAGCGTCGTGAGGACGTCGCCGTTGACGAGCAAGAACGGCTCGGTGAGCTTGTCGCGCAGGAGCGAGACGGGGCCGCATGTACCGAGCGGCTCGTCCTCCTTGCTGAACTCGACCTTCAGCGCGTACTTGCTCCCGTCGCCGATGTACGCGGCCACCAGCTCGGAGAGGTGGTTCGTGGCGATGAAAACCTGGCTGACCCCGTGCTGTTTGAGGCTGAGCAGTTGGATCTCGAGCACGGAGCTCTCGCCGACCGGCAGCAGCGGCTTCGGAATCACCTGAGTGAACGGCCTGAGCCTCGTGCCGAGCCCGCCGGCCAGGATGACAGCCTTCATTGTGGGCACTCCTCGCGAGACCTAGATCGCATAACCTTCGGCGGGGCTGCTCGCGACATTCTCGCGCAACCATCCAATGGTGGCCCGGAGCCCGGCGTCGAGGGTCGAAGCCGGGGACCAACCCGTCAACGCACGGATCCGGCGGTTGTCGCACCGTAGCCGCTCGACCTCGCTCTCCAGGGGGCGCGTCCTCGCAGGGTCGAGCTCGAAGGATACCTCCACCTCCATGAGCGTCCCGATCCGCCGGGCGAGGTCGCGTATCGATATCTCCTCGTCCACCCCGATGTTCGTCGCCGTGCCCACACAGGACGCGCAGTCCGCGATCGCGAGGAATCCCGCGACCGTGTCGAGCACGAAGGTCAGGTCCCGGGTGGGCTCGAGGTTGCCGAGGCGCAGCCTGGTGCGCCCGGCGACGATCTGGGAGACGATCGTGGGGATGATCGCGCGGGCCGATTGCCGCGGGCCGTATGTGTTGAAGGGACGCACGAGCCGGACGTCCAGGCCGAAGGCGCGGTGGAAGCTGAGCGCAAGCTGATCGGCTCCGACCTTGCTTGCCGCATACGGCGATTGGGCGTTCGGGGGATGCTTCTC
>VBKG01000227.1 GCA_005879585.1 Deltaproteobacteria bacterium
ACCGGCTCGAGCGGGACGTGCCCCATCGACGTGTTCGTGACCGGCGGCACCGAATGCCGTCCGGCACTCGGCGTCTGCGACGTCGCCGAGGCGTGCACCGGCTCGAGCGCGGCATGTCCGCCGAACGCGTTCGTGCCGGCGGGCACCGAATGTCGTCCCTCGCTCAGCCCCTGCGACGTCGCGGAGACGTGCACCGGGACGAGCGCCATCTGCCCGCCCGACGTTGTCGCCATCCCCGGAACCGTGTGCCGCGTGGCCGTCGGCGGCTGTGACGTGCCGGAAACCTGCACCGGCGCGAACACCTGTCCCCCCGACAACTTCGCGACGGCGGGCACGGTGTGCCGCGCCTCGGCCGGTGCGTGTGACATCGCGGAGACCTGCTCGGGCTCGAGCCCCGCCTGCCCGACCGACGCCGTCGTCGCCGCCGGCACGGAGTGCCGTCCGTCACTCGGACCGTGCGACGTGGCAGAGACCTGCAACGGCACGAGCCCGGTGTGCCCGGGCGACGCCCTCCTGCCGCCGGGCGCCGTCTGCCGCGGAGCCACCGGTGCGTGCGACCTCCCCGAGCTGTGCACGGGCATCAGCCCGCTCTGCCCGGCGGACATCTTCATCGCCCCCGGGACCGTGTGTCGCGCGGCGACCGGCAACTGCGATCTCCCCGAGACGTGCACGGGCACGGGCGCCGCGTGCGCACCCGACGCGTTCGTCGCGGCCGGGACGGTCTGCCGGGCCGCGGCCGGAATCTGCGACGTGGAGGAAATCTGCACGGGGTCGAGTGGGTCATGTCCGCCCGATGCCTTCCTCGGTGCGGGAAACGTCTGCCGTCCCGCGGTCGGTCCGTGTGATGCGCCCGAGGGGTGCTCGGGGATCAGCCCGCTCTGCCCGCCCGACGGGCTCGCCGGTCCCGCCACGGTGTGCCGTCCGCCCGTCGGCACCTGCGACGTTCCCGAGACCTGCACCGGCTTCGGCACGGGATGCCCGCCCGACGCGTTCCTCGGCGCCGGCACCGTGTGCCGGCCCGCGCTCGGCATCTGCGACGTCGCGGAGACGTGCAGCGGGACGAGCGGTCAGTGTCCGACGGACGCATTCGTCGCCGCCGGAAACGTGTGCCGCCCCGCGGCCGGCATCTGCGACGTCGACGAGACGTGCACGGGCTCGAGCGGCGCGTGTCCTCCCGACGGCTTCGTGGCGTCGGGCACGGTGTGCCGTCCCCCGGTGGCGCCGTGCGATGCCGCGGAGACCTGCACCGGAACGACCGCCACCTGTCCGCTGGACCTGATGGCGCCCGCCGGCACCGAGTGCCGCGCAGCGGCGACCGCGTGCGACGCGGCGGAGACGTGCACGGGATCCAGCACGACGTGTCCGCCCGACGTGCTCGCGGCGGCCGGCACCGTCTGCCGCGCGCCGGTGGGACCGTGCGACGCCGCCGAGCGCTGCACGGGCCTCACCCTCATCTGCCCGCCGGACCTGCTCGCGCCGGCGGGCACCGTGTGCCGCGCCGTGGCCGGCGCCTGCGACATCGCCGAGACGTGCTCGGGCACCAGCATCAGCTGCCCGGCCGACGCGTTCAAGCCGACGGGCGCGATCTGTCGCGCCGCGCTCGGGCCGTGCGACGCGACCGAGACGTGCCCCGGCGGGACGGCGACGTGTCCGCCGGATGCGTTCCTGCCCGCCAGCACGGTCTGCCGTCCCATCGCCGGCGTCTGCGACCTCGCGGAGAACTGCACGGGAACGACCGCACCGTGTCCGGCCGACACGTTCGTCGCCGCCGGCACGGTGTGTCGCGCGTCGGCGGGCGTGTGCGACGTGGCCGAGGCCTGCGTCGGCAACAGCCCGGGCTGCCCGGCCGACGACTTCAGCCCCTCCGGCACGGTCTGCCGGCCGTCCGCCGGCCCGTGCGACCCGGCCGAGACCTGCACCGGCGGCGGCGGCGCGTGTCCCTCGGACAGCATGAGCGCCGCCGGCACCGTCTGCCGTCCGGCGGCGGGCCCGTGCGACACGGCCGAGGCGTGCAGCGGAACCGGCGGAGCGTGTCCGCCCGACGTGCTGAGCTCGGCGGGAACCGTGTGCCGTCCGGCCGCCGGAGGCTGCGACGTCGCGGAGACCTGTACCGGCGGGACCAACGCCTGCCCACCCGACGTCAAGCTTGCCGCGGGCACCGTCTGCCGGCCGGCGGCCGGCGTGTGTGACGTCGCCGAGCTGTGCGACGGCACGAGCGGCAACTGTCCGGCGGATCGCGTCTTCACCACCACGGTCCAGTGCCGGCCGGCGGCGGGCGGCTGCGACGTGGCCGAGTTCTGCCCCGGGACCGGCGGGCTGTGTCCGCCCGACAACACGGGCGATCTCGACGGCGATGGCATCTGCGACGCGCAGGACAACTGCCCCGCGAACCCGAACCCGGATCAGAGCGATCTCAACGGCAACGGCATCGGCGACGCGTGCGAGCCGTGCACGAACCTGGCCGGTGTCTTCATGACGGACGCGCGCTTGGTGATCGGCAGGCTGAACACGCCTCCGGGCGACGATCGGCTGCTGTTCCAGGGGGTGATGGTCGTCCCCTACCCGTACTCTCCGCCGCTCGACCCGCTGGCGAATGGTCTCCGCGTCCTCGTGACCGACGTCACCGGGGCCGCCGTCCTCGACGCCACCATCCCGGGTGGCGCGTTCGACCCCGCGACCGCGGCCGGCTGGACCGTCGACTCCGGCGGCACGACGTGGCGGTACAAGAACGCGGCCGGCACGATCCTCGGCATCCGGAGAGTGCTGCTGCGAGACATCTCGAACGCGGTCGGCAACACGGTGCGCGGTCGTCTGCGGTTCGTCGTGATGGGCCGGAGCGGCAGTTACCAGACCGACGCGTCCAAGATGCCGCTCCGCGGAATGGTCGTGCTCGATCCGCCCACCGCCGCGACGGGCGAATGCGGTGAAGCGGTCTTCCCCGGGCCGCCGGGTGGCACGTGCGTATTCAACAGCGTCGGCAGCATGCTGCGCTGTCGCTAACCGCTCTCTGATCTAACTTTGCACCAAGCTCGTCCATCGCCCGCAGTCGTGCGCGCCTGCGGGATGACGCATCACGTCGGGGAAACCCTCGTCGGGCAGACCCGCAGAACGATCCAGCGCACGAGCGCCGCGTGCTGTCGCAGCAATCGCGCATGCGGCCGAGCACATGTTTGCCGCCTTGCGTCGCTGCGGACCTTGCACCCGCGCGATGACGGTGGAGACCATAGTCGGGTGCCGGGGCACGGCCGCAGCCCGGAGGTCACGCGCGAAACCATGCAGCGACGGGCACTTCGACCGCTGCACGGGGCCCCGCACAGTACCCGGCCCGGGGTATGCTTCATGCTTGTTCATGCCCGCATGACGGGGGCCCTGGTCCGCCTGCTTCGCGCCGGGCGCCGTCTCGCGGTCGTTCTCGCAATCCTCTGCGCGGGTCCCGCCTTCGCCCTGCATCGCGAAAGCCCCCCGGCCGTGCGGCTCAGCAGCGGCGGCCCGCACTTCGTCCCGTCGACGCGGTCGTGGGGGTTCAAGCTCGCATTCTCCTCGACCGACGACCTCCTGAACAACGGCACCACGGGTCGCCAGATCTACGTCTTCAACCAGTTCAACTACGACTGCCAGCGCGGGGTCATTCCCCCGATCCAGGCGCCCTGTCCGAACCCGCCGGTTCCGTTCCTGCAGCAGATGACCTCGGGGCCGGGCGATCCGGACAACCCGACCATCGACACCGACGGCACGCACATCGCCTTCGACGCCGACGGCGTCTACGGCGGCGGCAGGTCCCCCGGACACCGCCAGATCTTCGATCTCAACCTCCTGACCGGCGAGCTCCTGCAGATCACGACCGCCACCGACGGCGACAGCGTGCGCCCCTCGATGAACGAGCACGCCCAGATCATCACGTTCGAATCGACGGCGTCGCTCAAGGGTGCCGGCAGCGGCGTGCCGCAGGTGTTCGCGTTCCTCCGCACCGCAGTGCAACGCGTCCCCGCCAACGTCGTCCTGCAGATCACCAACGGGACCGGGCCGAGCACGCGCCCGATGATGAACGCCTTCAGCCGGCTCGTGTTCCAGTCCACCTCGGACCTCCTCGGTGACGGCCACGACACCGGCATCTCGCAGATCTTCATGGCCCAGATCGAGAACGGCCACTACCCGTTCACGAGCCGGCTCTTCCAGATCACACGCGGCGATGCGTCGAGCTACCACCCCTACATCGCGGAGAAGGACAACGTCGTGCTGTTCGATTCGGCCGCGACGGACCTCCCGGGGGAGATCGGCGGTGGCGGCCGTCAGATCTTCGTCGCGCCCACGAATGCAGGCAACCTCCCGCCCGTCGTCCAGTACACGACCGCGAACCCGTTCGGCGACTGCACGTTCCCGAGCTTCTCCCCCACGCTCACGCGCTTCGTCTTCCTCTGCACCGGCGACCCGCTCGCCAACGGCACTTCCGGCAACCGGGTCTTCGCGTTCGACGCGATCGCGAACCAGCTCATGCAGATCACGGGGCGCGGCAACGTCATCGGGCCGATCACCGCGTCGGTGGGCAACAACTTCGTGGCGATCGCCGACGACACCGACATCACCGGCGCCGACGCCTGCGACTACCAGATCTACATCATCGACTACTTCCCGTTCCCCGGTCACTGGCACCCCGCCACCCAGCAGGGCGACGTGCCGCAGGACCTCCGCGCGCCCTCGAGCGGCGTCGACTCGAACCTCATGGGCACCCGCACGTTCGAGATCATGCCCCCCGACGGGCTCGGCGGCGGCAGCCAGGCGATGCTCACGACGCAGCTCTCGACCTCGATCGCGCCGATCGACAAGGGCTTCTTCCAGCTGACGATCGGCCCGCGCGACGTCACCCAGGAAGCCGCGATCGGCATCCCGAGCGCCGACGTCATCGTGCCGCCGATCACGTTCCCCGGCTTCGGCACCTTCTGCATCACGCCCTCCGGCGACGGCACCGGCGCCCTCGACTGCGACGGCGGCCGGCTCGGCGGGGACCTCGGGAGCTTCACCGACCACAAGATCGACGACATCGACCCCGTCTGCGTGACCGGCTGTCGCGAGAACATGCCCTGCCAGGGGTCGCTCCCGGGGCCGCATCACGACATGGCGCTGCCGGACAACCCGTTCGTCTGCAACGGCCCGCTGATCAACGAGCGCACCGGGACCTTCGGCGCCGGCGGGATGCAGCTCTCGATCCCGGTCTCCATCACGCTCGTCGCCGATCCGGGAATCGACGGCGTGTACTGCACGAAGGACGACACGTACCTCTTCCGCAACGCGCCGAGCACGCTCGCGCTCACCACCGGCAGCGCGAGCGGGGCCATCCTCGACGCCGGCGCCGTCGACGGCGCGATGCTCGACGCGGTCGACGGCGGCGCGCCCTTCGACTGCGCCAAGGTGAAGACGGGCGACCTGACCGGCGGCGAGCTCGTCGGGACGCTCGCGCTGCTCGACGTCCCCAACCGCGGCCCGCTGACGGACATGATCCTCGGCCTCCACCTGGTCCCCGCGCCGGACGTCTGCATCAACTGCACGTGCAGCGCGGCACCGTGCGCCGCGGCCACGGACTGCGTCGACGCCAACGTCTGCAACGGGACGGAGCAGTGCCAGAATCTCGCCTGCGTGCCGGGGACACCACTGCCGTGCGACGACGGGAACCCGTGCACCGCCGACACCTGCGACCCGACGGCCGGCTGCGTGCACACCGCCATCACCGGACCCTGCGACGACGGTGATCCGTGCACGGTCTCGGACACCTGCCAGGGCGGCACCTGCGTCGGCGTCGCGGGACCGGACGGCACCGCCTGCGACGACGGGAACGCCTGCACGCTCGGCGACATCTGCGCCGGGGGCGTGTGCGGGGGCACCCAGGCGCCCGACGGGTCGCTCTGCGACGACGGCAATCCGTGCACGACCGCCGACACCTGCGTCGCCGGCGCCTGCACGGGGGGGCCGGCGGCGCCCGACACCACGCCGTGCTCGGACGGCTCGGTGTGCAACGGGCTCGAGACGTGCGTCGGCGGCGTGTGCACGCCGGGCACGGCACTCGACTGCAACGACGGCGACGCGTGCACCGTCGATACGTGCGATCCGGTGACGGGCTGCAGCCACAGCACCGCGCCCAACGGGACGCCGTGCTTCGACAGCAACGCGTGCACGCAGACCGACACGTGTCAGAACGGCACCTGCGTCGGCGACGCCGCGCTCGTCTGCCCCGTGGCGCAGTGCCAGCAGGCGACGTGCAACACGGCGGACGGAACCTGCACGGTCACGCAGTCGCCTGACGGCGCGCCCTGCGAGGACGGCAACGCCTGCACGAGCGGCGACACCTGCGGCGCCGGCACGTGCACGAGCGGCGGGCCGACCGTCTGCACGCCGCTCGACAGCTGTCACCTGGCCGGGGTGTGCGACCCGGTGACGGGCTGCTCGACGCCGGTGAAGCCGAACGGCGCCGCGTGTGACGACGGCAGCGCCTGCACCGTCGGCGACGTCTGCCTGAACGGCACCTGCACCGGCGTCTTCGTCTCGTGCGACGACGGCGATCCGTGCAACGGGACCGAGAGCTGCGATCCGGCGTCCGGCGGGTGCCTGACCGGGCCCGCACCCACGTGCGACGACGGCGACCCGTGCACGACGGACACGTGCGTGCCGTTCACCGGCTGCCGCCACCAGTCGCAGGGGGCGTTCGCGTGCAACCTGGGCGGCATCGAGCAGGCCCTCCTGCTGCTCCAGCAGGACGTCCAGGGGGCGCCGGCCACGTCGCTCGGGGGCCAGGCGCGACAGGCGCGGCTGCTCGGCCTCATCACGCGCGGCCTCGTGAAGATCGAGACGGCGCGCAGCGGCCCGGCCCGGACACGCTCCCACCAGCTCGTGTTCGTGCGGGCGAAGTTGCGGACGTTCACCCTGGTCCTCGAGACCGGGATGCGCCGGCTGAAGGTCGAGCCGATACTCGGCGGGACGCTGCGCGCGCTCGCGACCGGCGCCGTGCGGGACCTGCAGGCGCTGCGCGCGAACCCCTAGGACGGAAGGAACGCGATGAGAAGTTTCACCGGAAAAGCGTTGCAAGCTCTCGCTGCGGTCGTGCTGCTCGCCGGATACGCGTCGGCGGATTCGGCCCTCTACCTCCGCGCCCGCACGACGGCTACCGCGCAGCTCACCCCTGCCGACCTGCTCCTCAGCCCGGAGCCGCCACCGGGTGAGACGCAGCAGGTCGTCCGCACCTTCGTCCACATCCACGACACCGAGCTGATCGGCACGTTCCGTTCCAACGCGAACCAGCTGAAGGCGCTCGACGCGCCGCCGAAGAACGCCGTCCTCTACATCGGGACCGAGATCAGGCCGATGGTCGGTTGCGGAGTCGTGACGGTGAACGTCTTCCGCGAGCGAACCAGCGCCCGCGACCTCATCGCCACCGGCACCTTGAACGCCGCCAATATTCCCGCCATGTGCGCGCCCGGCGTCCCGGGCTGTCAGCAGGGTGCGCTCATCCAGGCGACCACCGTGCCGATCGGAACCGGTCCGGTGAAATGGGCGGTCGCCGCCGGCGACGCCCTCGCGCTGGAAGTGAAGCTGCGGAACGACTGCGATGCCATCCGGAGTACGGGGCTCATTTTCGATGCGGCGAGCCAGGCGAGCCGTCTCGTCTTCACGACGGACACCGCCAACGCCCCTGCGTTCGCCGACAACTGCCCGCTCGCGTCCAACCCCGAGCAGGCCGACCGCGACGGCGACGGTCACGGCGACGTGTGCGACAACTGTCCGAACGTCGCGAACGCCGACCAGAAGGACACCGACAGGGACGGCGTCGGCGACGTCTGCGACAACTGCGCGATTCCCAATCCCGATCAGCTCGATGCCAACGGCGACGGGATCGGCGATGCGTGCCAGACTGCGCCCCCGTCCGCGGCGTGCTCCACCTGCCCCTGCGGCCCGAGCTGCATCGGCTCCGGTACCTGCGGCTTCGTCACCTCGCCCTCGGTCGACGCGCTCGACTGCTGGCTCGCGGCCTTTCAGGCCATCCTGACGTCGGCGCAGCCGCCCGACGTCGCGGCGCAGGTCGTCCGCCCCAAGGCGCCGCTGATACGGACGCTCCGGCGCGCCCGGCGCCAGGTGAGCGCGTACCGCGCCCTCGTCACCCGCGGCGCCGGCACACCGCGCACCAGCGGGCGCATCTCCCGCATCGAGCGGCAGTTCATCCGTCTCTCGGCGCTCGTCGAGAAGGCGACGAAGAGCTTCCGCATCTCGCAGCGCGTGCGCGACGCGCTGGTCGGCGTGCTCGAGCAGGCGCACTTCACGGCCGAAGGCCTCCGGCGCTGAGCCGCTCGGGGCGGCGGTCGACCGGCCGTCCGCGCGATCTCGTCACACGTCCCGCGGGGTTGGCCTGCGAGCGGCGCCGTGTGCTAGGGAGTCCGCGCACCACACACGCAGACGCAGCACGGGGGCTGGCGGGGGTCTGGGTGGAGAGTCCGTGGGGATCGCCTCTCGTGCGGGGGACGAATGACCACGGACGAATGGTACGACGGGCCGCCGCGAGACGACGCCTACCGCGCGGCATACGAGAGCGAGACTCGCAGGAGCTGTCTGCGCGGGGCGAACACGTACTGCGTGCTCGCCGCCGTCATGATCCTCGCGACGATCCCGCTCGACCATGTCCGGTTCCCCGCGCTCGCCGCGCGGGTGCTCCCCATCCGCTTCGCCGGCATCACCGCCCTGGCGGCCATCCTCGGGCTTCTCCGGAGCAGCTACGGACGGCGGCACCCGTTTGCGCTCGGCGTGCTGCCGCCCGCGGCGGCGGGCGGCCTCGTGCAGGCCCTCGCGTTCGCGACCGGCGGACACGCGAGCCCGGTCACCGTCGACACGAACTTCGTGATCATCGGCGTAGCGCTGCTCATGCCGTGGCCGCCCGTGTGGTCCTCGCTCGCCTGCGTCCTGGTGGTCGGCGACTACGTGGCCGCGTCGGCATGGACGCATACGCTCGACGACCCGCATTTCGCCGCCAACCTGCTCGGCTTCACGGCCGCGAGCGCCGCCGCGATCGTCACCACCGCCGTGCGCGAGCGCTGGCGCCAGCGCGACTTCCGCCAGCGGTGGATCCTCGCCGCCACCCATAGCGACGCGCGGGCCAGCGCCGAGCGCTACCGGTCGCTCGTCGAGATCGCGGGCAGCGTCATCGTCGTCCTCGCTCGCGACGGGCGCGTCATGGAGTTCAATCGCGAGGCGGTGCGCGTGCTCGGGTGGCCGACGGGAGAGGCGATCGGTCAGGACTACCTCCGGCTCTGCGTCCCGGCGTCGTGGCGCGACATGGTCGGCGCCGGCATCCGGCGTGCACTCAAGGGCGAGTCCGTGCACGGCGTCGAGGCGCGCATGGTCACGCGCGAGGGCGCCGAGCGCGTGTTCGTCTCCAACGTGAGCCCGATCGGTGACGGCGGGGCGATCGTCTGCGCCCAGGACATCACCGAGCGGAAGCGCATGGAAGAGGCGCTCGCCGCGGGCGAGGCGCGTCTACGGACGGTCATCACCGGCGCGCCGGTCGTGCTCTTTACGCTCGATCGGGCCGGCGTCTGCACCGTCTCCCAGGGACGCGGCCTCGCCCGACTCGGTCTCAAACCAGGCCAGGTCGTGGGGCGGCACTTCGCCGAGGTGCTGGCCGCCTTCGTG